>CALYRA010000183.1 GCA_945292135.1 uncultured Dysgonomonas sp. | reverse complement strand
AAAGGTATAAAATAACGAAATAATATCTTTATTTTTATGTCTAAAAGAAGTAAAGACATGAATACCTACAAGCGAATATCTGCTAAAGAAGCAAAAGAAATATTGAAAAATAATAATTGTTTATTATTGGATATACGTGATTATCACGATTATGAAGAGAGCCATGATCCTCAATCTTTTCACCTGTCAGGTGATAATTTACCATTATTTATAAAGACAACACATAAAGCTACCCCGTTACTTGTATTGTGTTATCATGGCAATAGTAGCCAGCAAATAGCCGAATATTTAATCGAAAATGATTTTTTAGAAGTGTACAGCATAGATGGAGGTTATGAAGCTTGGCTGAAAATTTCCTGTTAATTTCATTCACATTTCTTAGATGGTGATGCCATGTAAAATTTTGCATATCAATTATTAAGTCTTTATATTTGCAATTACAATACTGAGAATATCAACTAAAAGACAAGGAATACGTATATAATGCAAAATACTGTAAAAATAAAAGATGTAAAAGATATCGTCATTCGTTTTTCAGGAGACTCGGGTGATGGAATGCAGTTGACCGGAACAATATTTTCAAACCTTTCAGCCATATTTGGAAATGAAATAGCTACTTTCCCGGATTATCCCGCCGAAATCCGCGCTCCCCAAGGAACATTGTCAGGAGTATCGGGATTTCAAGTTCATATAGGAAGCAAAATTTACAATTCCGGAGACAAGACAGATGTATTAGTTGCGATGAATCCCGCTGCTTTGAAAGTGAATGCGAAGTTTCTAAAGAAAGATTCGGTTATTTTAATTGATACGGATTCATTTACGGCAAAGGACTTAGAGAAGGCTTTATTTATTACAGATAATCCATTTGCCGAATTAGGATTATCGACTCAACAAGTTATAGCCGTACCCGTCACCTCATTAACCAAAGAAAGTTTGTCAGATCTTGATTTGGACGCAAAATCTCGTACCCGATGTAAAAACATGTTTGCATTAGGACTGGTATGTTGGCTATTCAACCGTCCTTTGGATGTCGCAAATCATATGCTATCATCCAAGTTTGCTAAAAAGCCTATATTAGCTGACGCGAATTTGAAAGCTCTTACGGATGGATTCAACTATGGTCAGAATAGAGATATGACTGTTTCCAGTTATAGGGTTGAGACTGTAAATGTAGAAAAAGGATTTTATGTAGATATCAACGGAAACGTAGCTACCGCTTATGGTTTGATAGCAGCTTCCGAAAATTCAGGAAAACCATTGTTCTTAGGATCGTATCCTATAACCCCTGCAACAGATATACTCCATGAATTGGTAAAATTTAAACAATTAGGAGTAAAGACGATGCAGGCGGAAGATGAGATAGCAGGAATATGTACGGCTATCGGCGCTAGCTTTGCCGGCTCATTAGCGGTTACTACTACTTCTGGTCCCGGTCTGGCATTGAAAAGTGAGGCTATCGGATTAGCCGTTATGGCTGAATTACCTTTAGTGATTGTAGATGTTCAACGAGGAGGACCATCCACAGGCTTACCAACAAAGACTGAACAAACGGATTTACGACAAGCTTTATATGGTCGTAATGGTGAAAGCCCTTTGGTTGTAATTGCGGCAGCAAGTCCGACAGACTGTTTTGATATGGCATATTGGTCGGCTAAAATAGCATTGGAACATACGACACCGGTTATTTTGTTGACAGATGGCTATATCGCAAACGGTTCATCAGCTTGGCGAATCCCCGATTTAGACCAATATCCTCAAATAATTCCGCATGATGTCAGCCAATATAAAGGAACAGAATGGAATAGCGCCTTAAGAGATGACAGCAATTTAGTTAGATATATTGCAGAAGCAGGATTGGAAGGTTATACGCATCGCATTGGAGGTCTCGAAAAAGATTATAATACGGGTGCAATCTCGACTGATCCTAATAATCATCAGAAAATGGTAAATGTGCGGCAGGCTAAAGTTAATAGAGTTGCAGATTATATTCCGGATCAGGAAGTTATTGGAGATCAGGAAGCCGAACTATTGGTTGTAGGGTGGGGCGGCACTTATGGGCATATCCGTGATGCAGTAGAACAAATGAATAAGAATGGTCGAAAAGTAGCCTATGCGCACTTTCATTTTATAAGTCCATTGCCAAAAAATGCAGGCGATATTCTGATGAAATATAAGAAAGTAATGGTCGCAGAACAAAATAACGGACAATTTGCCGATTATTTGACAGCAAAAATTTCAGGTTTACATGTAGCCCGATACAATAAAGTTGAAGGGCAGCCTTTTGTTGTCGCTGATTTAATAGAAGCTTTTACTAAAGAGTTGGAGGATTAAAAAATGACTATTGATAATAATAATATACAATTACAAGCAAAAGATTTTAAAAGCGACCAATATGTTCGTTGGTGTCCCGGTTGTGGAGATCACGCACTATTGAGTTGTTTGCATAAGGCGATGGCTCAATTAGGTATTGCGCCTTATCAAACCGCTGTGATTTCCGGCATTGGGTGTTCTTCGCGATTGCCTTATTATATGAATACGTATGGATTTCATACCATTCACGGACGTGGCGCGGCAGTAGCGACCGGAGTGAAAGTAGCAAAGCCTGAACTTTCGGTATGGCTGGCGACAGGAGACGGGGATTGTTTGGCTATTGGTGGAAATCACTTTATACATGCTGTACGTCGTAATATTGATTTAAATATTCTTTTGCTCAATAATAAAATATACGGTTTGACAAAAGGTCAATATTCTCCGACATCTGACAGAGGATCAAAAACTAAATCTTCACCATTTGGAACAATTGAAGATCCGTTTCGTCCCATCGAATTATGTTTAGGAGCAAGAGGTACATTTTTTGCGCGTTGTATTGATGTTGATTTAACAAATGCTACAGAAATACTTGTAGCAGCCGCTAAACATAAAGGAACATCTGTTGTAGAAGTATTGCAAAATTGTGTGATATTTAATGATAAAATTCACAAAAACGTAACAGACAAGGAGATCAAACAAGAAAACTCAATCCTTTTGAAACATGGAGAAAAAATGCTTTTTGGGAAAGATAATCAAAAAGGATTAGTTCTTGATGGTTGGAATCTGAAAGCCGTAGTGATTGGAGAAGAAGGTTACACAATAGATGACGTATTAGTTCACGATATTCATACGCAGGACAATACGTTGCATTTGAAGTTAGGTTTGATGTCTCCATCTGACAATGGTTTGCCATTAGCGTTAGGAGTTATTCGTGATGTTGAAGCTCTAACTTATGATTCGGAGGTAGAAAAGCAAATTGAAGTCATTCAAGCTGAAAATCCAATTCGCAAACTGACAGATTATCTGATGACAAAAGATATTTGGGAAGTTAAATAAATTTGTTATAACTATTCGGATTAATATAATATTTTCGAATTAAATCTTGCAAAGCTAGAAAATTCGCGTTATATTTGCATCCGATTTGCGAAAGTAGCTCAGTTGGTAGAGCACGACCTTGCCAAGGTCGGGGTCGCGGGTTCGAATCCCGTCTTTCGCTCAAGTGTGACGAAAGTCACATTTTCTTTTTAAATATATACGCGCGTGGTGGAATTGGTAGACATGCTACTTTGAGGGGGTAGTGGCAGCAATGCCGTGTGAGTTCGAGTCTCATCGTGCGTACAATATAAAGTATAGCCCTTTGATTTTCTTATGAATTTCAAAGGGATTTTTTTATAATAACGAAAAAAAACTACTAAAAAATTGAGGTTTAGGGATATAGATTATTTTTTTCTCTCACTCTGATATCTTATAAATAATTGTGTCGAGCTTGTTATAAGATGTATTATTTCTTTATGTTATTTACTTTTCAAGCATAACCCAATTTAGCTTAGTAATTTTATCCATCCTGTCTTATTTATAATATATAGCATCCCTTTTATTTGATAAGTTGTTGAATTGATTTCATCGTTACTGACTGTACGATTTACAAGCATAGCGGTAAATATTTTTACAAATATTCTTTCAGGTTTAACTAATGCGCATCTTAAATAAAAACCAATAGTTCTTAGTATTTATCTTTTCCCCTCCTGCTGTTTATATGTTTCAAATTAACTCCTTATGAGAAATAACTGTTATTCTCTTAAATTTCACATCAGTTTATAGCTATTGGGCAATAAAATATATTTGATTGATAAGTAAAATAAACCCTTATAAAAGTAGAAAAGCCCGCAATATCACATCGCTGACTTTCCAACCTTAACACAAACAGTACAAAGATAAAAAAATAAAAAATAAAAGACAAATAATTCCGGCCTTTTTTAAATATAAAATTGTTTTTTTTATATTGTTTTTGATTTGTTAATTATTTAAATATTTAATTTTCAATTAATTATTTGTTTTTGTGGGTTTTGCTTTTTATGATATTTTTTGTATTATATATATATATAATCTATCAGATTTTTATAAATGTAATCTATCTTTACTGTATTACTATCATATTGTGTTAATGTGATAAAATGATATGATTTAATTAATTTCTTATCTTAGCAAATAAAAAAATGTGGATAGAAAAATTAAA
>CALYRA010000182.1 GCA_945292135.1 uncultured Dysgonomonas sp. | reverse complement strand
AGCATAAGCATTGGGTCAAACTAAATGAGAAAATTACGCTCCCTAAAATATATTTTTTTGTTGTTTCTATTTACTACGCCTTTTTGGGCGGCTCAACGTCCTTATATCCTAAATTCATCTTCTCAATCACTTATTTCTGATTCAATATTTCCTTCTGACAAAGAAATTGGACATGTTGTAAATACACCCTCCCTTACATTAGATACTATAATTTCTCCAATAAAAGATTCTATTAATTTGTCCGTAGATTCTTTACAAACGGACTCCGTTGGTAAAAAGCATAAATCTTCCTTGGATGCGACAGTTGACTATCTTGCTAATGACTCCATTGTATTTACGGCAGGCAATTGGGGTTTTCTATATGGAGCAAGCGAGATTTATTATACCGATCTCAAACTAACCTCCGAAAAAATAATTCTGAATATGGATAGCAGTATGGTAACAGCTACTTATGGTCTGGATTCGATAGGAAAAGAATTTGGCTATCCTGTTTTCAATCAAAAAGGGACGGATTACGAATCAAAATGGATGAAATATAATTTCAAAACGCAGAAAGGATTAACCCGAAATTCTATAACGCAACAAGGTGAAGGCTATGTGGTTGCGAACAAAGCTAAAAAGAACCCTGATAATTCATTCTTCATGACCGATGGTACCTATACGACTTGTGATGAGCATGACCATCCGCATTTTTATATAAAAATGACTAAAGCTAAAGTTGTACCGGGTAAGAACGTTGTTACAGGACCGGCATATTTAATCATAGAGGATTTGCCTATACCATTCATCGGGTTACCCTTCGGATTTTTCCCTTTTTCAGACAAATATTCGTCAGGAGTATTATTTCCATCGATTGGAGATGATATGGATAAGGGTTTTTTCATCCATAATGGAGGCTATTATTTTGCGATCAATGATTATATTGATTTGGCTCTTACCGGAGAAATATATACAAAAGGATCATGGGGGGTGAATGCCCTATCCAAGTATAAGAAGCGTTATAAATATAGCGGAACTTTTGACTTTGGATATATGAATACAAAGCTGGGCGAGAAAGGTATTGATTATACAGAGATGAAGGATATGAGATTGAATTGGACTCACTCTCAAGATATAAAATTTAACAAGTATAGAACTTTATCGGCAAGTGTTAATTTCGCAACAAGTAAATATTCCCGAAACCAGTTGGATATGCTTGGGACTTCTATGTCTACGGAGAATACAAGAAGTTCGTCAGTAAATCTGACTCAACGCATTCCTAATTCGCCATGGAACTTCTCCGCATCTATGAATATTAATCAAAGGACTAAAGATTCGACAGTATCTATAACGCTTCCGGACTTAGCTATAACTATGAGTCGTATCTATCCATTCCGACGTAAAGAAATGGTTGGAAATGAACGTTGGTACGAAAAGATATATATGAGTTATACCGGTAATATCCGTAACAGTATCACGACCAAAGAGGATAGTATTTTCAGAAAGAGTTTGATAAAAGATTGGAACAATGGGATGAAGCATAATATACCCATAGGAGCTACTTTTAACCTGTTTGATTATTTGAATATAACTCCCACTTTCAATTATACCGAACGTTGGTATTCCCAAAAAATCAGGCAAAGATGGGATGCGGAAAATCAAAGATACCGACCTCAGGACACAACATATAGTTTTTACCGCGTATATGACTTTAATATGAATCTTTCTTTTCAGACAAAAATGTACGGAATGTATATTCCTTTATTTTTTAATAAGAAGATTGATCGTATCAGACACGTATTTACGCCATCTATCTCTTTCTCATATCAACCCGACTTTAGTAATCCTAAATATGGTTCTTGGGAACGTGATTATATATATGATGCCAATGGAGAAATAAAAGAACATCGGTATTCTCCATTTGGATATGGTATTTATGGAACTTCTCCATCAGGAAAAAGCGCTATGATTAATTTTTCCTTCGACAATAATCTCGAAATGAAGTGGAGAACATCGGAAGACTCCCTCAAAAAGATTAGTCTGATTGATAATTTAGGTATTAATTTCAGTTATAATATGGCAGCCGACTCCATGAAATGGAGCGATATAAATACCAATCTACGATTAAAACTAAGTAAGTCATTGACTATAAATGTGAATGCTGTATTTGATCCGTATATGTATGATCTGGTTCACAATAATAGGAATGAAGTTATAGGATTGAGGAAAGTAGATAAACTGCGTATCAATAATGGAAAAGGTATAGGGCGACTTAAAAGTACAGGATATTCGATTTCACCTTCTATTAATCAGGATACGTTTAAAAAATGGTTTGGAGGGGGAGACAAAACTCAAAATAACGAAAAGACATCAACAGACGAAGATACAGATGAAAACAAGCCAAGAGAAAGTTTGTTTACAAAAAAACAGGATGATGGAGAATATGATGCTGATGGATATTACAAAAACGAAGTTAAGTGGGATTTGAGTTTCAATTATTCCATGAATTATGCTTATAATATGAGCAGAATCGATGTCGCAGCTAAGGAATTTAAACGAGAGTTGACGCATAACTTCGGACTTAGTGGAAGTATTCAGCCGACAAAAAATTGGAATTTCCGTTTCTCGGCAAGTTATGATTTTGATGCGCAAAAGATTGCTTATTCATCATTCTCTTTAACACGTAATCTGCACTGTTGGGCAATATCCGCAAATTTTGTCCCTATGGGGCCGTCCAAATTTTTCTATGTGAAATTAAGCGCAAGTTCCCGACTTCTTCAAGACTTGAAATATGAAGAACGTAAACGCGCTTCGAGCCGCGATCCAGAATGGGATTAAGAATGATTTTAACAATCCAAAACACTTATAAATGCCTGAATATTTTAATGACTTTGACTTCTCATACTTTTGGGATGACAATTCGTTTTCAGTAAAAGAATATATAGGCGAATATCCGACTGATGAAATAATAGTTTCTATCGAAGAAGAGCTTGGCGGATATAAGTTACCACAATCTTATATTGCCTTGATGCGAATGCATAATGGTGGTACTCCTAAAAAAGTATGTTTTCCTGTCGATGAACCGACCGGATGGGCAGAAGATCATATTGCAATAACCGGGATAATGGGTATAGGCAGGGATAAAACATATTCGCTCTGTGGAGAGCTTGGAAGCAATTTTATGATCGAAGAATGGGGATATCCGCAGATAGGTGTATGTATTGCAGATACTCCGACTGCCGGACATGAAATTATTATGCTCGATTATACGTTATGTGGCAAACATGGTGAACCTCAAGTCGTTTATGTAAATCAGGAAGCTGATTATAAAATAACATTCTTAGCCGACAATTTTGAAATGTTCATCAGAGGGTTGGTGGATGAATCAGACTTTGATACTTCAGAAGAGGACAAACAAGCAGATTTGGAAATGGTACAAAAGGGAACATTTTCACCTATTCTCATTAAGGCTTTTGATTTGAAACGAAATATATTGCCCGATGCCGATATTATTATACGTAATCTCGCAAAGACTATTGTGGAAGAGAAAGGTTTTTTTGCATTGCATGCCGATGAAAAATCCTACTTAATGTATGATTATTTGTTTTGGCTATACAACAGCTATAACACGGCAATCTCCTTCAGGCATTATATGAATTCACCCGAAAGTTATGAAACCTCCTACGATTTACCCTCATATCAATTGATGATTGTATTTTCTATTGAAAAAGAACCCTATACTTTTTGTACAGGCGGATATGCGGAAGGATTTGTTAATGACTGGTGGAAAAGTAGAATTAAAAATGGATATATAATACAAAAAAAAGGAGGGTTTGAACCTTCGGAAAAGTTGGAATCAAACTTATTTAAAGAAATAGAGAAATATAAATAGTTCCCTTTATCTATAAAATAACGAAAGATCAGAATATTATTTATTCTGGTCTTTTTTTGTTTTTTCTAAAAACTGCGACATAGGGTTGTCATTATGTGCCCGTACTTTTGCTTTCGAAATCAATAATTAAATAACAAATAAAATTAAAATTGAAATGATGAAATTAAAAGTACATTTAGTATTCCCCGGAACATGTGAAGAAGCCCTTAAATTTTATAATGATACGCTAAAAGGGGAAGTGGATTTTATATTCCGTAAAAAGGAAGATAAAACGCAGCAAATAGCAGAAGTAGATAAAGAAAAGATTTCGCATATGATTATAAAAACACCGCATTTTGAGATTGGGGGAGAAGATGCGAATAAAGATCAAAAAGTTGTTGTCGGAAATAATAACAAACTTGTAATCGTATTTTATGATTTACCTGAATGCAAGAGGGTATTTGATATTTTTGCAAAAGAAGGAACAGTAACTATGCCTTTTCAAAAGACTTTCTTTTGTGATGGGATGGGAGAGGTGACCGATAAATATGGCATTTCATGGCTTATCATGATGACGGATGAAGGTTATGAAGGATAAAATCCTATAATATAATTAAAGCGAAAGGTTAGAACATTACTTTTGTTCTAATCTTTTTTATCTTTATATTAGATAGACTAACAGGAATTTTCGGATGTC
>CALYRA010000181.1 GCA_945292135.1 uncultured Dysgonomonas sp. | reverse complement strand
AAACTTGGTATTTTTGCGACGCCTGTAGTTAATAAAGCAAATACTAAAAAGATAATAGTACCAAATAACAATATATAAAAGGTTAAAATCTCGGCAGGAAGCCGCCCGGCTGAAGTCTGATTTATACCGACAATGTATATTGAATATGTCAATACAGTAAGCGAGACAATTATTACTCCCAATAATTTTATGTTTTCTCCGCCTGTCCAACACATAAATATAACGCCAACAACCGATATAAAAGCAGCAATTAATAAAATTAAAGACCGCTTTTCTTTAAAAAAAAGTACCATAATAAAGCTCACCGCAATAGGATACATAAAATGTATTGTAGTAGCAATACCACTAGGTATATAATTATAAGAATAGACAAGCAACAAAGCTGTTGCAGCGTATAATGCGCTTAAAGCTATTATGGTAAATATAAACTTTCTTGATATTTTAAAACACTCTTTTCGAATGATACAAATCGCACCCATAATTATTGTAGACAGCAAAAAGCGATAAAACAATATAGAGGACACTTCCATATCCTCTTCCATCAGCTGAATAGAAAACAAAGGGATCAAACCAAAGGTTCCCGATGAAATCAATGCAAATAAAATACCTTTCAGACTCTTCATTTTCACATACATTTTTCAATACTCCAAAGCTAATAATACAAAGTGGAGTAAAAAATTTAATTTACTTAAAATAATGAGTATCATTAAAAAACAAGAAATTATCAGGTAGTATAAATATTAAATAAAAATGTTAGAGTTTTTTGAATTACTATCATATTTTGTGTTATTTTGCCTCCTCATAATTACAATTTAATGAAGCGTCGAATTTTAATTACTATCCTAATCTTTTTTGTTGTAACTACACATGCGCAAATACAACAAGACAAGTCGAAATATTCAATGCCTACAATTTACCCCAGCCTAACAAGAAAACTAACTCTTAATGAATTACAACGTATAAAAGATGAAATATATGCTCGTCACAGATATACTTTCTCAGACCAACAAAAAACTCATTATTTTTTACAATACCCATGGTATAGCCCTATACAACGAAATACACTAATTGAGTTAAATAATATTGAAAAAACAAATATTGAACTTATAAATGAAAAGATTTTAAAAATACTTGATTCCTATAATGAAGATCAGCAAACAAGAAACTTGTTGTCACCCGCCGAAACAAAACAGTTACTAACTCCTGAAATAAAAAAATATTTAGGCATATTATTTTATAATATTAGATATGTATATAGATACAAAAATGTAGCCGAAAACAATTATATAATTCTGGCAGAAAATCCATATAATGATTATAAAGATAATCCCCCTTTATATAATGACTATTTGAAACTTCTGTTTTGTATCAATGAAGGAAATTTACCGCTTATAAGATATGATATAAGCGATTTGATTGATATTAAATCCGGAGAATTTGATATTCGTTTTCTTCCGAAGTATTTTAGTATGGAAGATTTAGATATGGATGGTGTCGTCGAACCTATTATAGTATATGGCGCAATGGGTGAAAACGGTTATCATAATGGATGGATCAAAATAATTATTAATTATAAGAATGAATTATCTACAATTATTATAAACAATTCGGATAAAAAGAATGAAAAGTCAATTAGTCTGACATCTAAGTTTTATTCTTTACCAAACATTATACAACAAAAAACTATCTCTATTCTTGAGAAAATTGAAACGGATAGTCTTATGAACTATCCGAAGAATTGGAAAGAAGATTTTAAACGACAGGAAACGTTAATTTGGTAATATAAAACGATTAGGGCTTTATCAAAAAGATGACAAAATCATTTTATTTTTGACTTTATGACAGAACAAAACAAATCAAACAAATCAAAAAGATTGTTTATTTTTGAATAAATTGAAAATTTGTATACAAAATCCTTGTAGATTCGAATAATTTGTCCGAAATTTACAGCGGATTTCAGATAAAAGTAATTAAATGTTAATAAAAAGTAGAGACATAATTGGAAATTAAGGGAAATGAAAAAATTGAAATTCACTAAAATGCAAGGCGCCGGAAACGATTATATATATATAAATGGTTTCACTCAGAAAATAGAAAATCCATCGCAAGCCGCTATTGAATTAAGTAACCGCCACTTTGGCATTGGCTCGGATGGTTTAGTCTTTATTTTGCCATCAGAAACCTGCGATTTTAGAATGCAAATGTTTAATTCTGACGGTTCAGAGGCTGAAATGTGTGGAAATGCTTCCCGCTGCGTGGGTAAATACGTATATGATAATGGGCTTACCGATAAAAAAGAAATAACTCTTCAAACAGGCGCAGGCGTCAAATATATAACATTGTTAGATGGAAACGCTAAAGTTCGTAAAGTAAAAGTAGATATGGGTGAACCAATTCTCGATGCTTCATTGATTCCTGTCGATGTCCCAACAAGTCCTGTCCTCAAATATCCATTGAAAATTGAAGGTAAAATATGGGAAATATCATGCGTATCAATGGGTAATCCTCATGCCGTAATATTTACAAGCGGAATAAAAGATTTAGACTTACCTGTTATCGGACCAAAATTTGAAAAGCATCCAATTTTTCCACGTAAAACCAATACCGAATTTATAGAGGTTATTGACCGCAAAACATTGAATATGCGAGTTTGGGAACGTGGAGCCGGAGAAACACTTGCCTGTGGAACCGGAGCATGCGCTGCCGTAGTAGCTGCTATATCAAATGGATATTGTGATAGAGAAGTAGTTGTCCATTTATTGGGAGGAGACCTTGAAATAGAATGGAATCCCGATAATAACCATGTTTACATGACAGGTAACGCAGTAACCGTTTTTGAGGGAGAATTGTTATAACGATAAATAATAAAGATTTTAATAAACTATATGATTTTAATAAACGAAAATTATACTAAATTACCCGGAAGTTACTTATTTTCGGAAATAGCTCGTAAAGTAAATGAATTTAAAGCAGCCAATCCGGATTCAAATATTATTCGCTTAGGTATCGGAGACGTTACAAAACCTCTTACCCCTGCGATTATTGAAGCGATGCACAAAGCCGTTGATGAAATGGGAGAAGCATCTACATTCCGAGGATATGGTCCTGAACAAGGATATGATTTTTTGGTCAATACAATAATTGAAAATGATTATAAAGCATTAGGATTAGACATTGCGACAGATGAAATATTTGTCAGTGACGGAGCCAAAAGCGATACAGGTAATATAGGCGATATTTTAGGTTTGGATAATATTGTAGCTATAACAGATCCCGTTTATCCAGTATATATCGATACCAATGTAATGGCAGGTCGGGCTGGTGAATTGCAAAATGGTAAATGGAGTAAATTGGTTTATATACCATGTACCGAAGAAAATGATTTTATACCCGAATTGCCAAAAGAAAAAGTAGATATAATTTATTTATGCTATCCCAATAATCCGACAGGTACGACGTTGACACGCGAACAATTGAAAGTCTGGGTTGATTACGCTTTAAAGAATAAAGCACTTATCCTATTCGATGGCGCCTACGAAGCATTTATCACAGAAAGCGATGTCCCACATAGTATCTATGAAATAGAAGGAGCTAAAGAAGTCGCAATTGAGTTTCGGAGCTTTTCCAAAACAGCAGGATTCACCGGTACACGGTGTGCCTATACGGTAATACCAAAAACAGTTTTCGGATACACAAAATCAGGTGAAAAAATATCTTTAAATAGCCTTTGGAACCGCCGTCATACAACTAAATTTAACGGAGTCCCTTATATAATACAACGTGCCGCAGAAGCATGTTATTCGACAAAAGGTAAAACAGAGATAAAAGCCATAATTGATTTTTATCTAAACAACGCAAAAATAATCCGTCAAGGATTAACCGAACAAAATTTAAAAGTATATGGAGGAGTAAACTCTCCTTATATTTGGGTAAAAACTCCTAATAACATGACTTCTTGGGAATTTTTCGATTATCTTCTTCACGAGCTAAATGTAGTAGGTACGCCGGGAGCCGGATTTGGTCCAAGTGGAGAAGGATACTTACGATTAACGGCTTTTGGTACACTTGATAATACCAAAGAAGCTGTAAGTCGATTTAAAAAAATGTCTATTTAAATCAATATTTAACAATAAAAAGTTAGTTTATGTCAAAGTTACGATTCAAAGCAATAGGTATAGCATCGGACAGAAAGCCCATAGAAGTGCAAAAGCCCGGATGTAAAACATCAGACTATTACGGAGAAATGGTTTTCAACCGTAAAGCAATGAGCAGATACCTTTCGAAAGAAACGTTCAAAGCTCTAAGTGATGCTATCGACAAAGGAGAACCTGTAAACCGTAATCTTGCCGAACATGTTGCAGCAGGAATGCGTATGTGGGCTTTGGAAAACGGAGCTACCCACTATACCCACTGGTTTCACCCATTGACAGATGGTACTGCTGAAAAACATGATGCGTTTGTAGAACATGATGGACAAGGAGGGCTTATCGAAGAGTTTGATGGAAAACTGTTAGCTCAGCAAGAGCCTGACGCTTCAAGTTTCCCATCCGGAGGACTT
>CALYRA010000180.1 GCA_945292135.1 uncultured Dysgonomonas sp. | reverse complement strand
CCCGGTTGGCTGGTAGTTTTAGCATGTTTAGGATGTTTGGGGATTGGTTATACAGGTATTAAGTTATTCAATATAATAAAAAAGATATTTATTCATTAATAGTCGATTATCTTATAGTTATTAGAAGAACGCCTTGTCTGTGAAGACAGGGCGTTTGTATTAATCCTAAAAATAATATTATCAGATTTTGCAAATGAAAGGCTTCCTGTCGCAATTTTTTATCCTTTAATCTTCTTAATTATAACATAATACTGAAGTCACATATAGTTCATATACGATAATTGATTGTATATATAAAATATGCGAAAGACGGTTTTAAATATCCATATACAAGATTAAAAACAGAAAAAGCCGCTGTCGAAGCGGCTTTCCATGTAGCACAGCCGGGAATCGAACCCGAATCTAAAGTTTAGGAAACTTCTATTCTATCCATTGAACTACTGCGCCATTCCTTTACTGACTTATCATAAAATATAAAGTTATGCAAAGTAAATGATTTTCTCGCATCCGGCAAATTTTTCTTTACGAGCCATCATTTTTCCGAATTTTAATATAAAAAAAATAAAGGCGAATAAAATAAAAATAATTTGTGTTAAAAGCCTGCAAATTTGTTAGTGAATCGAGTTAACCGGCACAAAACGAATGATAAAAAAAAACTATATTTGTCAAAATTTAATTTTTATACGCTATTTACTTAATTATATGATCCAGATAGGGGACGCAATTGTAGCGCTGGATGTGATAGAGGAATCTTTTCTATGCGATCTGACAGTTTGTAAGGGAGAATGTTGTGTAGAAGGCGATTCGGGAGCGCCTTTGGAAAATGATGAGGTCGAAATCCTGAAAAATATATTGCCTTACGTATTAGACGACCTTTCGCCCCAAGCTAAGAAGATCATTGAAGAACCGGGAGTAGCATACGAAGATATAGACGGCGAAATGGTTACATCCATCGTCGATGGCAAAGATTGCGTATTCACCTGCTATGATGAAAAGGGAATCTGTAAATGCGCCATCGAAAAAGCTTTCAAAGAAAAAAAGATAGATTTTTACAAACCTATATCATGCCATCTTTACCCGATACGCTTGCAACGTTACCGCCAATTCACAGCCGTAAATTATCATAGATGGAGAGTTTGTAAAGCTGCCGTTGAATTAGGTAATAAAAAAGGGCTGCGGATATATCAATTTCTGAAAGAACCTCTAACACGACGATTCGGTAAGGAATGGTACGACGAACTTTGCCTTGTCGCGGAAGAATACGAAAAAACTAAAAGAACACCATAACATGCCACATCCACTAAAGCAATTCAGATTTTGCCCTAAATGCGGCTCAAACCGTTTTGTCGAAAACAATTTCAAATCCAAAAGATGCGAGGATTGCGGCTTCATCTATTATTTCAACACTTGCTCATCGACAATAGCTCTTATCATGAACGAGAAACAAGAATTACTCATCGCAACCAGAGCCAACGATCCCGCCAAAGGGACTCTTGACCTGCCCGGAGGGTTTGTAGACATGTATGAGACAGGAGAAGAAGCAGTTGTCAGAGAAGTCAAAGAAGAAACTAATTTGGAGGTGACTGATATCCATTATCTCTTTTCGATTGTTAATATATATAACTATTCAAATTTTGAAGTTCATACTTTAGATTTAGTATATAAGTGCGAAGTAAAAAGTATTGAAAATATGAAAGCCGAAGATGACGTGTCAAAACTTGAGTTCAAAAAAATATCAGACTTAACCCCATTAGAATTCGGATTAGATTCAGTCCGAAAAGTAATTACGAAAATACAAAATAACAATATATGAAAAAAACTCTTCTTGGATTGGCGCTAATATCCGGCTTACAGTTCGGATATGCCCAAAAGTCAGTCTACAACGAAGCTCCGAACCGGCTCTTTACGCAAGGAAAAGAAATGTTCTTGAATAAAAATTATATAGGGTGCATCAACACGCTCAATGAATTTGAAAAAAAATCAACAGACGACCAAAAGAAGCAAGAAGCAGCTTACATGCGGATAAGCTCCGAATTTTATATTGGAACTCCGGGAATTATAAACGAAATAAAAGATTTTCTTGAAATATATCCAAGTACGTATCATCGCGACGAATTGTGCTTTTTTATTGGAACCAGCCATTTTCAGGCGAAAGAATGGGAAAAAGCATTATATTGGCTGACCCTTACCGATGTAGATTACCTGCCGGTCAATGAACAGGAAGATTATACGTATCGTACGGCATACTCCTATCTGCAATCAGGCAAACGCAAAGAAGCAAAATTGATGTTCGGAGCTTTGCTACGCAACAGCAATAAATACAAAGAATCAGCTTCATTCTATTATGCAAGCATTGACTTTCAGGATGGAAATTATAAAGAAGCCTCTAAAATATTCCGCCAATTAAAAAACAAACCGGAGTACAAAGAAAACGCTTTATTTTATCTGATACAAGGCTCATACATTGAAGGAAATTTGCAAGAAACAATTGCTGAGGGACGTAATTTTATTTCGACATACCCTCAAAGCGAAAATGCGGCCGAAGTCTATCGCTTATTGGGAAGCAGTTATTATAAATCGGGTGATTTGATTAATGCCGTTCTCAATTATGAACGCTATCTGCAATCCGACGTACAACCTTTCCGTGAAGATATGTTCCAACTTGCTGACGCTTATTATCAGAACAATACCTATAATCAGGCTATTGGAGCGTTAAAATATGTAGCTTCGAATAACGATCTTCTGGGACAAGCCGGTTATATGCTTCTTGGACAATGTTATTTGAAAACCGGCAGCGACGCGAATGCCTTGATGGCCTTTGATGCGGCCTCGCGAGCTACTTTCAGTCCTACGATAAGTGAAGACGCGCTTTACAACTATGTACTACTTATCAGTAAAGGTTCGGTTTCAGCGTTCAACCAATCAATAGAAGCTTTTCAACGTTTCTTAATCGAATATCCCGATTCGAAGCATACAGACGAAATAAACAGTTTATTGGCAAACACATTAATTTCGACCAAAAATTATCCTGCGGCTTTAACCGCTATTTCGAAAATTAAATCGCCAAGCCCCCAAATTTTGGAATCGAAACAAATAATCCTTACGCAAATAGGTATTCAGAATTACATAAACGATAATGACCAATTGGCTTTAAATAATTTTAATGCCGCAATCAATATGGGAAATTATAGTCGTGACGCCCAAAACGAAGCTCACTTCTGGCGTGGCGAAACTTATTATCGTATGGGTAATTACAGCTCCGCGATTACAGACTATGATTCGTACGCAAACAATGTAGCTTCAACCAAGAAGAATTACTCGATCGCATTATATAATTTAGGATACGGGTATTTTCAATTGAAAAACTATACTCAAGCCTTGAATGTTTTCAAAAAATATGTTTCATCCGAAAAAGACAAAACATCCGCTACATATTCCGATGCTTTGAACCGTATCGGCGACTGCTATTTGAACGGACGTAATTTTGCCCAAGCCGAACAATATTATTCGCAAGCCGTAACGGCTATGCCGGGCAGCGCGGACTACGCCGAATATCAAAAAGCCTTTGTCAAAGGTTTGCAACGCGATTATAAAGGCAAGATCGCAGCTTTGGATGATATGATGAAAAAATATCCCGATTCGGAATATTACGACGACGCTTTGATGGAAAAAGCCAAAACCTTGGCTATGTTGAATCGAGAAGCGGAAGCCGTTCCCGTTTTGGAAAAACTCTTAAACGAATATCCTCGTTCGCCGTTAGCTTCTCAAGCAGGATTATTGTTGGGACAATCCTATTTCAATATGGAGAATTCGCAAAAATCAATCGCCGCATATAAAAAGGTCATCGCTCAATTTCCCAATACGGAAGAAGCATATCTTGCGGCTCGCAGCCTTGAAGGCGTCTACAAAGAGATCAACGATATTAAAGCCTATGCAAGTTATATGAATTCGTTGGGCGGAAGATATTCCGTATCTTCCATACGCCAAGATACATTAACATATATGGCTGCTGAGGCTTTATATCTGAAAAATCAGACTGCACAAGCTAAATCAGCTTTGAACAAATATCTGCAATCTTATCCAAACGGAATATTCAGCGGTGAAGCTAATTATAATTTGGGAGTCATCGCCTATCAGGACAAAGACATGAGTACGGCTCTAAGCCGCTTCAATTCGGCTATCGAAGCTAATAATCCTAAATATTTGGATGACGCTTTGATATATGCTTCGGGGATTGAATTTGACAAGAAGAATTACGAAGATGCTTACAAATTGTACGAACATCTGAACGAAGCTTCTAAAAACATCGAAAACAAAGGTATCGCTCAATTAGGTATGATGCGCTGCGCATACTTGACGCATAAAGATAATGAAGTAGTCGCGGCGGCTAATAATGTGATCGCGAATACTAAAAATTCTGTAAACGTAAGAAATGAAGCCCGTTTTTACAGGGGACAATCGCTGAACAATATCGGAAAAACGGATGATGCCATAAAAGATCTGAAAGAAGTCGCAAAAGATACCCGAAATGTATTCGGCGCCGAATCGCAATATTTATTGGCTCAAATTTACTTTGATCG
>CALYRA010000179.1 GCA_945292135.1 uncultured Dysgonomonas sp. | reverse complement strand
GATCATATATGAAAATAGAATAAAATCTTGTTTTTTTGCGGGAGGGTAAATAGATGGGCTTGTAGATAAAAAAGCTTTGAAGATAAGTTATAGAGCGTTTTTTATATTCCCTTGACTACGAAATTGAATTTTTATTCTTCATAAAGGATAAATCAGAATATTTCACAAATTAATTTCTTTATTATACGAAAATCCGAAATCCAATCGCTTCCTAATCCAGAATCTGACTATATGTATAATTGAAGGTTGTCATTCTGGAATTATATTTATTGCCAATACGCTATTCAAGAAAGAAAATTTAACCGTCATTATCCTAATAGTTGAATATAATCAGTAAAAATATTGTTTTTTAAATAAGGGATTGAATTGTAATAATATAAGTTTCGAAAATATATTAGGATATTTCTCTAAGTATTACTATCTTTGCAGCGCTTTTTTAGCAAAAAATGTTTAACCCTTTAAAGTTACTGATCAGAGCAGGTCTCAGATCGTTATTGAATGATTTAATAAGAAAAATTGAAAAACGTACAACCTTTAGCCGATTTTGACTGGGATAAGTACGAAAATGGTGATTCTTATGGTAATAAAAGCCATGAGGAACTAGAACAAACTTATAACGACTCTTTGAATAAAGTAAATGACAAAGAAGTTGTTATGGGTAAAGTAACCACAATGAACAAACGCGAAGTCGTTATCAACATTGGTTACAAATCGGATGGCGTAGTGTCTTTAAATGAATTTCGCTACAATCCCGATCTTAAAATTGGCGACGAGGTAGAAGTTTACGTTGAAAGCCAAGAAGATAAAAAAGGTCAGCTTATCCTTTCCCATAAGAAAGCGCGCGCGACGCGTTCTTGGGATAGAGTGAACGCTGCTCTTGATAACGATGAAATTATCAAAGGTTATATCAAATGTCGTACAAAAGGCGGTATGATCGTTGATGTATTCGGTATCGAAGCTTTCTTGCCGGGATCTCAAATCGACGTGAAACCAATTCGCGATTATGATGTATTCGTAGGTAAGACTATGGAATTTAAAGTTGTAAAAATCAACCATGAATTCCGCAACGTTGTTGTTTCTCATAAAGCACTTATTGAAGCTGAACTTGAACAACAAAAGAAAGACATTATTTCGAAATTGGAAAAAGGTCAAGTGCTTGAAGGAACCGTTAAAAATATCACATCTTATGGCGTGTTTATTGACCTTGGCGGCGTAGACGGATTGATCCACATTACAGACCTTTCTTGGGGACGTGTTACACATCCTGAAGAAGTAGTCAAATTGGATGAAAAGATCAATGTAGTTATACTTGACTTTGATGATGATAAGAAACGTATCGCTTTAGGCTTGAAACAATTAACTCCACACCCTTGGGATGCGCTTAGCGCTGATCTAAAAGTAGGTGATAAAGTAAAAGGTAAGGTTGTGGTTATGGCTGACTACGGTGCGTTTATCGAAATCGCTACAGGCGTAGAAGGATTGATTCATGTATCAGAAATGAGCTGGGCTCAACACTTACGCAGCGCGCAAGACTTTATGAAAGTCGGTGATGAAGTAGAAGCCGTAATACTTACACTTGATCGTGACGAACGTAAAATGTCTTTAGGTATCAAGCAATTGAAGCCTGATCCATGGGACAACATCGAACAAAAATACCCTGTTGGAAGCAAACATGTGGCTAAAGTTCGTAATTTCACTAACTTTGGTGTATTTGCAGAAATAGAAGAAGGAGTTGACGGATTAATTCATATTTCAGATCTTTCTTGGACTAAAAAGATCAAACATCCAAACGAAGTAACTCAGATTGGTGCTGATATTGATGTTCAAGTACTTGAAATCGATAAGGAAAATCGTCGTTTAAGCTTAGGTCATAAACAATTGGAAGAAAATCCTTGGGATGTATTTGAAACAATCTTTACAGTAGGTTCAGTACATGAAGGAACAGTTGTTGAAATGGTTGATAAAGGCGCTGTAATCGCTCTTCCATACGGAGTAGAAGGATTCGCAACCCCTAAACACTTAGTGAAAGAAGACGGAAGCCAAGCTAAAGTTGATGAGAAATTAGACTTTAAGGTTATTGAGTTTAACAAAGATTCTAAAAGAATCATTGTATCTCACAGTCGTACATTCGAAGACGAAAAAACAGAAGCAAAAGAAGCTTCCGAAAAGAAAACTAAAAAATCGTCTAAGAAATCATCAGACGAATTACCTCAATCTAATGTAGAAAAAACTACACTTGGTGATATCGAAGAACTTGCTGCATTGAAAGAAAAGCTTTCAGGTGACGCAAAATAGGTTAGTGTTTATAATCATTTGATATATTCGAAAGCCGGTACTGATTAAGTATCGGCTTTTTTTATTTATTTTCGTTAACCACTATATAAAGGGATGCCATAATTTTATTACCCATATCAATAGCAAGTCCAACAAATTTGCAGTCTATTATGGATATTATATAAATTTACACTGCTTAATAATCCTTTTATTTTTTACGGCTACAATTTCTTATCTCCTGTTTCAAAGAGAAAAACTATTGCGATTTTTGTCTTAACTGTATTTATTTAAATGTTTTGTATTTGTTTATGCTATTTCAAAATATTACGAGCCATCACCATTTGCGTTAAGCCTCTCATAGACAAATATAAGATAAATACAAACCAAAGAATATTGTTTGAATTGCGATCAAAAAATGATGTGAAAAAATAATAGAAAACAAAATATATAGAGAAAAAGGAGACTGCCGCTATTAACATAGAGTTTCTCATTTGACGAGACGCAGTAGCTCCAATAAAAATACCATCCCAAAGAAACGCCGAGAAACCTGCGACAGGTATAATATATACCCAAAATTTGTAGTGAAGCGCTAAATCTATTAAGTTTTGCTTATCGGTTAATATATTTAATATCTTGTCCAAAAATAAACTATAGGTAATAGTAAATAATAAAACAATGGCAAATCCCCATTTGAAGAGATGGCGTATGAGTGATTTTAGCTCATTTCTTTTTTGCGCTCCGATTAGTTTACCCGTAAGAGCTTCCGCAGCATATGCGAATCCATCCATAAAATATGAGAACAATATAAACAATTGCATCAAAAGCGCATTGACATCAATAATATAACTTGTATTATCATGGCTCGATGCAGACATAAAAAATGTTGTCACAGCAACTAATGCTAAAGTTCGTATAAGGATATCTGTGTTCACTCTGAAAAGAGGAACAAATTCTGTAATGTTTTTTAAGATGGATAGATTAATGTATATTCTTAGATTGGCATGCTTGAAAAAACAGATAATAAATGCTGAGATTAGTCCCACATATTGAGCGCATAAAGAAGCAAGAGCTACCCCATCAATTTTCATATGCAGAACATAAACAAATAAGAGACTCAATGCGATATTTACCACATTGATACCTATCGCAATAAACATCGGCGTCTTTGCATCTTGCATCCCGACAAACCAGCCATTAAATGCATACATACCTAATATGGCAGGAGCAGCCCAGATATATATGTGAAAATATTCAGCTACAAATACTTTTATTTCTTGATTAGTATCAAAAATGAAATACCCCAATTTTAAGATTAAAGATTGGCAGGATATTATGAATATAGAACCGATAAGCGCGATAAAAAGTGATCGAATCAGAATATTAACCTGTTCAGGCTTGTTTTCAGCTCCGAAAAATTGTGCCGTGAATCCACTTGTTCCCATGCGTAAAAAAGAAAAGTTCCAGTAGATTAGGTTAAATATGGCTGAAGCACGCGCAATTGCGCCAATATAGTTTTCGGATTCCAGATGCCCAACAATTGATATATCTACTAATCCTAATAATGGAACAGTAATATTGGAAACAATATTGGGTAATGTTAGCCTTAGAATAGCTTTATTCATAATACTACAAAAATACGATTTACAAAAAACATCAAAGGCGAACCTGTTATAATATAAAGATTTATTTTATCTTTGTGAAAATTTGTAAAACTACAATAGTGCCATTATTACCTTTTGAATATCAAAAATGAACAAATACTTTTATATTGACAAAACTACTAATCAGCAATGCGGTCCTTTTTCAGTAAATGATTTAAAGACAAAGAACATAAATTCTGATACGATGGTTTGGTGTTCAGGTATGACAAATTGGACTATTGCCGGTAACGTTGCGGAATTATCTGTCTTATTTGGTTATAGTCAATCAAACCCGGTTTCTCCAAATTATGGAAATACGACAGTGCAGTCTCCTGTTCAACAAAGATCGAATATATATGATAATAATGTCTATGGCTATGGACGACAAAAAATGGTAAATGATGGGAATAATTTTAAAAATATCTATCCCATGCCAAAAACTTGGTTTGTCGAATCAATCCTTGTTACAATCTTTTGTTCTATAATATTTGGTATTATAGCGATAGTCAAAGCATCTAAAGTCGAATCCTTATATTATGCCGGAGATTATGGATCTGCGGAACAAGCATCTAAAGATGCTAAGAAATGGATTATTATAGGGGTTTCTCTTAAAGCTATACTTTTTTTATTTATTATAGTTTATTTTTTAATATGTTTTGTCTTTATAGGAGCAGCATCCTATAGTAAATATAATTGATAAATTACA
>CALYRA010000178.1 GCA_945292135.1 uncultured Dysgonomonas sp. | reverse complement strand
ATTGCGTTATAATTCCTTTTTTTACAGCTTTTTTTACAGTCTCAAATTGTTTTATCGGGTTTATCGTACCTAAAAGAATATCATTCCCGGCTAATAATGAACGTACGCAATGATCTTTTTCATCCGATACGCCTTTCATCGCCAATCCATCCGTAAATATCAGTCCTGAAAATCCCAATTCATTTTGCAACAAATCGGTAATTATGGGTTTAGACAAGGAAGAGGGTTGATTAAGCGAATCCAACGCGAGAACATTAAGATGACCGACCATTACTCCTGAAAGTCCCGCCTCTATATATTTTTTAAATGGTATTAATTCATATTCTTCTAAACGTTCCCTGCTTTCTTCAATAACGGGTAGCGTATAATGCGAATCTTTGGATGTATTGCCATGACCCGGAAAATGTTTAGCTACTGACATTACATTCCCGGCTTCCAACCCTTTGGCATACATAATTCCTTTTCGCGCGACAAGTTCAGGGTCTTCACCATACGAACGTATTCCAATGACCGGATTATCCGGATTGCTATTAACATCGATATCCGGAGCATAATTGATATGAATACCCATTACCCGACATTGGCGGGCTACTTCTTTTCCGTATTGGTATAATAATGAATCATTTTGAATGGCTCCTAACATCATGTTTTTGGGAAATCGCTGCGTATTTGCCAAACGCATAGCCAGCCCCCATTCTCCATCTATTGAAATCATTAATGGGACTTTAGCTTCTTTTTGAGCCGCATTTGTTAAATTAGCTTGAGCTAAGGGCGTACCTTTCAAAAAAATAATTCCCCCGACATGTTGCTTCTTTACAAGATTCAGTATTTCTGTTTTATTGATTTCATTTCCAAATGTTATTATCGTAAAGAGTTGACCTATGCGTTCATCCGGAGACAATGTTTCAAAGACAGAGTCTACCCACGCATTCATTTTCTTTTGATCTGCGTCGTTATATATTGCTGGTACGATTTTGTTGTTTTGGGCGGATATTTTTCCTAAACTCAATATTATAATAAAAGCAGCAAGTATATTATATAGTTTTATCATCGTAAAGTTAAATTCAATTTTCGCAATAAAATTAATATTTTATTTAAACAAAAAGCATGTCTTTTAATTTGACATGCTAAAGGTTAGATATTATTAATATTTTTTAGTTGGTAGAACACATCATTTTTATTTATAGTTTTGTTGCGAGTTATAATTTAACAAACGTTGTTTTGCCATCTTTTCAAATTCAGTGTTCGGTCGACCATAATTACAAAATGGATAAATGCTGATCCCTCCTCTTGGCGTGAAAATACCAATTACTTCTATATAACGAGGATCCATCAATTTAATCAGATCTTTCATTATAATATTAACGCAATCTTCATGAAAAGCTCCATGATTGCGAAAACTAAATAAATAGAGCTTCAAAGCTTTGCTTTCAACCATTTTGATATCAGGAATATAATTGATATGAATGGTAGCGAAATCGGGTTGACCGGTTATCGGGCAAAGACTTGTAAATTCTGGACATCTGAATGTCACCCAATAATCATTATCTTGATGTTTATTTACGAACGCTTCTAAAACTTCGGGAGCATAATTATCTTTATATTCCGTTTTGCCTCCTAAATGGCTTAATCCTTCTATATTCATTTCCCTTCTCTTATTTTTAAATAATTATCAAGTCCTTGTTTACGCAATTTGCAAGACGGACAATGCCCACATCCATCCGCAACTATTCCATTATAACATGTCAATGTCTCGTTACGTATAATTTCAAATGCTCCCAATTCATCCGCCAATTGCCATACGGCAGCTTTATCTCGCCACATCAAAGGAGTATGAATTTTGAAATGTTCATCCATTGCTAAGTTTATGCTTGTATTAGCCGAAAGGATGAAGGTATCGCGGCAATCGGGATAACCGCTGTAATCGGCTTCTGACACACCTGTTACGATATCAAATATTCCGTGTGAACGCGCGATAACAGCTGCGAATGTCAGAAATAAAAGGTTACGACCGGGAACAAATGTATTGGGATACGAACCTTCGGGTTGTTCTTGATCCATTTGAATATCAGCTGTCAAAGAATTAACTGACAATTGACTGATTATAGACGCGTCTAAAAGTTGAAATGGAACATTCGCTTTTTGAGCGATAGCCTGAGCGATCTCGACTTCTTTGGAATGTCGTTGTCCGTATGAAAAACACAATGTCCGAACCGAATCGAAATGTTTTAACGCCCAATATAGGCATGTTGTGGAATCTTGTCCTCCTGAAAAGAGAACTAATGCTGATGTTTTATTATTCATTGATTCTTTGTTTTTTACGTGGTTGATCCTAAGATACACGGATAAGGATTGATTTCCTATACGGTTGCAAAAATAATTATTTTTTCATATTGTTATCTAAAAAACTTTCTTAAAAAGAATAATTATTATACTTTTGCACTTACAAAATGACTCCGTAGCTCAGTTGGTAGAGCAACTGACTCTTAATCAGTGGGTCGAGAGTTCGAGCCTCTCCGGGGTCACTTGAAAACCAAAGGATTACAAATATTTGTAATCCTTTTTATTTATATGTAGATACCAATTGCATGCAAGTCTGAGAAAAATTGCACTTGAGTAATACCAAAATATAGAAGAAAAAGCTGCCGGCTAAAAGACCGACAGCTTCAAATATCTTCATTTACCTAAAAAGCATTTTACTCTTTTCCTTTAATAAGAATGGCATTAGCTGATACTGTAACTTCTTTTCCTTGCGTATTTTTGATTGTTACAGTAAAAAGATACTCTGCTGTTTTGTCGGGTGTCGCTTCTAATGATAAATATAATAGTGGCGCGATAAAATATTTCTTACTCAAATCGACTTTGGACAATAGCTCTCCGTAAAAAGAATAAGGAAATTCTTTTCTGATTATATCTACTTCATAATAGTTCTTACCCTGTGACGATTTATATCCATTTTTCACTGTAGTGTAAGGTTCTTCAAAATAAATCGAAAACAAGCTGCTTAAATCACTTCCTGCCTTATATTCCGCATTGAAATCTTTATCACAAGTGATGCGTATAGTTTGCAACGTATCGGTAAGAGCAAATGCCATACCGCCACCTAAACCGTCCATTATATCGGAATTATACAAAGTATCATTGATCAGATCAATATATCTAAAATATTCACTTCTGTACGGATTAATTTCTTTATAATCAATCAAACCTCTTCCGTAAATATCCTGACCAATAGTAATACTTAAACGAACTCCCTTTCCTATTGAAGAGATATCGTCGGTGTCCGACGTTTTTCTAAAATAAATAATGTTTCTCTCTTTATCAGGTAATAAACCGAAACCGGCACTCACCCTTACATTATTAAGTTCTAAGTCATAAAACCCCTGTATATAAGACTTTTCATTTATCGGGGGATACGCTGTCTTTGTATTGTCATTATCATCACTGCACGATAGACAAAATATACATGCCGTCATTAATATTATAGAATAAATTTTCATCATAGTATATAACATTTATTTTCTAATATATGGAAATACTTCCACTTTATATTGGTAGTTATACTTTTCGTTGGATTCGAATGATTTTGTCGTCCCGGAATTTGCGTCCACTTTATTACTATTAAATGAGCCTGCCGCAAAATATCCGTTACTTGAACCACCCCACCCCCAATTCATGTGAAACATGGTACTGTAATTATATTTTTTTGATGTAGAGTTAGATTTAATCCTTCCTTTACGATCTCTAACAATAATTTGGGTTTCAACAAGCTGTTTTCTTGTCAAAAACCCATCAATTATCCAAGCGTGGCCTTCTGAATAATTTGAATAGATTGTTATACCTAAAAATTTCTTCTTTTTTCTCTTAGCATAGCCCGAAGCTATAAGAGGACAGCGTCCACGCAAGGAAGCTAATACTGTACCATAATCATAATTAACCGTAAACCACACTGGGAATGTTTTATATCCTAATTTATTCAGATACTTAACTGCATTTTCTGTTTGAGCGCCGCTCGCATTACAACTATAATTCATACCAACATTAGATCCAATTGTTTTTGCTATATAAGCGGCATCATCACGTACACTTTGCGGAGTTGAATAATCATTGAAACTTCCTGACCAATTTTTATATAAACCTGAACGCCATGAATTAGAAGTATATTTGTTTAAGTTATCCCAATTTATATTACGACCATCCAAATTCGTTGGATATTTCCAATAAGCCATAATTTGAGCAGCAGCAATTGCAACACATCCGGCAGGTGGACGATTTGAACAACCGGTCTTTGAAAGGAAATTATTAAACGGAGCGCCTTGTGTCATTTCCGTTGTACTCATTGGAGCTACTTTTTCGGAGATTTCCCAGTCATGAACTTTCAATGTAATCTCATGAACAAAAAACCATTTTCTAATTCTTTGATTTATTGTTGTATACGATTTATTTGTAATTTCCTGTGCTAATTCCGGGTCATCTGCTAAAATCTTAGTCTCTAATTCCAAAAGGACAGAGTCTCTTTCATTATCTGCTTTTTCGATTGATTGTGTAATAAAAGTTTCTGTTCCCTCCAAAAATATACCAGAAGCTGGATTTTCTGTATCTAATGTACCTTCTTCCGTACAA
>CALYRA010000177.1 GCA_945292135.1 uncultured Dysgonomonas sp. | reverse complement strand
ATTTGTAACTTTTTTATATCGTGATCCAAAAGGGAAATATCCTGCTTTTTTTCTCAGCTTTAGCTTTCGAAATATGTTCAATGGTTTTTTCTTTATCTTACCTTTATAATTAGCGATAAAATCATCCGTAGCATCCAATATCCGTGCTGAAGCTTTTCCATCCTTATAGGGATGTATTATTTGCATGAAATTGTGAATATTCTCCATCAGATCTTTGGGTTTTTGTAAAGCTAATTCAATCGTTTCTTCCAATGACTCGGGCTTATCTATGTTCAACAAATGTTTTCCGGGAAAAGAATTTTTATATGTTATAACAGGTTTCTCAAGCCACAAAAATTCATATATTATAGAGGATGTATCACTTAACATAATATTTGCATTCTTCAGTAAAGGGATTTTATTATCTTCTTCCGAAAAAATAGCGTTAGCATATTTGTTAGCTAAATTTTTATATTTATCAATAAGTTCTTTGTCCATTTTGGGATGGAAAGAAAATATCCATATCCAATTTTTTGTTTTTATAATTTGTTCAATCTTGTCATATAAATCAACAGCTGAATTAAATTGCGTACTAAATGTCGGCGCATATAAAATCACGGGAGATTCATTTAACACAGATGTTTCTTCATACGCAAAATAGCCGTCAAATTTGCTCCATCCGGTATGAACTACCTTAAAAAATTTATATTTATCTTCTAATTCTTTAAATTTAGGAAGGAAAAGGCTACTGGTCGTGCAGTATAAATCGAATAATCCTCTTATTCGGTAGTGATCGCCGTAATCTGTCCGCTTATAGTATAAACCATGGAATACTTCAACTTTTATTCCGGGAAAAAAATCATAAATATGATTACCCGGGGCGAAAGTTGCTATAGGATTATATTCCATCACTTCTTTTATAGTTTTTAATTGTATTTCATCTTCTAATAAATGTATTGGACAAGGTTCTTCAATATACCATGCTACTTCTCCTCCTCTTCTTTTTATTTCTTCTTGTATAGGACGTAGTATAGAATATGAATATGTTAGAGAAACAAATAATAAATATCTTTTCATAAAATTATGATATAATCAATTATACACAAATATAATCAATTAATAATATGAATCTCTTGTCATAAAATGAAATATTTTGTAATACATAAACCGATAATAACTCACTTTTTACTTAAACCAAATTTTTCTTGATTTTATATTTAACAATTATTTGTTAAATATATAAATAATATACATAAATTAAAATAAAGGTTTATTTTCTTTTTTTGTATTGAAATTAAACATTTTAATTATACTAATTGTTAATAGCATAAATAACAAATAAATTTTAAAAGAAATTGTACTATAAATCTCATTACATTCTGTCATTGAAATATTATTGATTTATAGGTACTATTCAAATGAAAAAAATTATTTTATCCGCTTTAGCTTTTGGTATATTGGCAGTTCCTGCCTTTTCTCAGGAGAAAGCAATCAAAAAAACCGGTTTTGGAGATAACTGGTTTATTCAACTTCAAGGAGGTGCTTCTTATACGATCAGTGAAAATTATAAAGATGCCTCTTTCGGTGACCTTATAACTCCTACCGTAGGAATAGCTTTTGGTAAACATTTGTCGCCAAAATTCGGATTACGCGCTCAAGCCAGTGGCTGGGAGTCCAAAAGTCAATATAAATATACAGACGATACTTACAGACACAAATATATTCAGGCGTCTTTGGATGGTTTGGTAAACATAACTAATCTTTGGAGCAGTGAATATAATCCTAATCGCGTATTTAATCTTTATGGTTTTATTGGTTTAGCTTATGTACATGGTGAAGGTAAAAAATCTATCAATTTGAATCCTGAAGCTAATGAAGGTAAAGGAATGCATCTTGATAAATCCAATATGATTATCCCTCGTGTAGGTTTACAAGCTGATTTTCAGGTTACAAACTTTATGAGTTTAAATGTTGAAGTTTCAGGTAATCTTTTAGAAGACCGTTTCAATGGCGTATCTACCGGTAAAGCTTATGATGGCATGGTTACGGCTTTGGGAGGCGTAACTTTCCATTTCAACAGAGGTTTTGAGCAAGTTGAAATAATTGATCCTGCTTTGGTTCAAGATCTAAACAATAAAATTAATGATCAAAGATTATTGATGAGTAGTCAAGACGCTGTTATTTCTGATTTACAAGCTCAGTTGGAGGAAAAACCAGAAGTTATAGTTCAAGAAATTGAACCATTGGAAGAAATTGTAATGAATGCTGTTGTTGTATTCAAACTTGGTAAATCTGACTTACAAGAAAATCAGGAAATCAATATCTATAATGCCGCTAAATTCTTCCAAGATAACCTTGACAAAGATATTGTAATCACTGGTTATGCTGATAAAGCTACCGGAAATCCTACAATCAATAAAAAATTGTCTGAAAGACGTGCTGATGCCGTTGCTAAGATATTAATTGAAAAGTATGGTATTGCTCCTACTCGTATTACTACTCAAGCCAGTGGCGATAAAGTACAACCATTCCAAATCGACGCATGGAACCGTGTTGTTATTTTCACTGCTGTACCAAAGAAAAAATAAGAAATTGAAATATTAAAATTTAAAAAGGAGATATCTATTTGATATCTCCTTTTTAGGTTTTAAGCAATCAATAAAATTATATTTTACTTTATTCTTATTTCTAATTCAATTGTTTAATAGCTTCTTTTATAATAAATGCCATCTTAGGCTGAGCTATTTTAGCTGCTTCTTGAACTTCTTCATGCGATACTTCTACTATCTTACCAATGATACCTATATCTGTGATTATAGAGAACGCCATTACCTTTATTTTAGCATGATTTGCTACGATTACTTCCGGTACGGTTGACATGCCTACCGCATCTCCTCCTATTCTACGAAAATATTCATATTCGGCAGGCGTTTCGAAAGTTGGTCCCTGTGTTCCAATATAAACGCCTCGTTGCAATTTAATATCATTATCTTTTGCTATTTTCATTGCCAATAATTGAAGATCTTTATCATACGCATTGCTCATATCGGGAAAACGAACGCCTAATCTTTCTTCATTTTTACCTCGAAGCGGGTGTTCGGGGAAAAGATTGATATGATCTTCTATAAGCATAATGTCACCAATATCAAAACTATTGTTCATTCCTCCCGCAGCGTTAGAAACAAATAAGTATTTAATAGCCAATGCCTGGAAAACACGAATAGGAAACGTTACTTCTTTCATATTATATCCTTCGTAATAATGAAAACGTCCTTGCATAGCTATTACGTCTTTTCCTCCTAATTTACCAAATATCAATTTACCTTTATGTCCTTCAACTGTAGATACCGGAAAATTAGGTATTTCATTGTAAGAGATTTCTTGATTAATATCAATCTCATTGACTAATTCACCAAGACCTGTACCCAAAATAATAGCCATTTCAGGTACTTTCGGTACTTTATTCCTGATAAACTCTGCTGTTTCTTGTATTTTCTCTAACATGTTTTAATATTTTATTATCAAATTCTTCTTCTGCGTCTTCAAAGGAAACTTCGATAGGTAATGAGTAAATAGAATCTTGAATTGATTTATCAATATCATCCCTGATTACTAAACGAGTAGCGTCTTTTTCGGTCACCAGAATTATTTTCTCCTTTGATGTAATCTCTTCAAACCGTTTTGTTATACTTTTTATATCTTTCGTTTTAAAAGTATAATGATCGGGAAAGGTCATTTCCTCAATTTTATTCGTATAATTTTCGAGCAATTTAATTATCATTTTCGGTGAAGCGATACCCGTTACCAAAAGAATATCCTTGTCCTTTAACGAATCCAAATCTAATACTTTTTTCTTGTTTCCAAAGACGGGTACCAATTTTTTATAAACATATTTAGTAAAAAATAATGATTGATAAGGGTAAGGATGAATATCATTCGATATAATACGATAATCAATTGGTTTTAGTTCAATGGGACATTTAGATACGATAATCATATTCGCTTTGCTATAATTGGAGAAAGGTTCTCTCAACCTACCGGCTGGAAGTAATTTATCCTTTTGCATCGGGCGATTAAAATTTGATAAAAGTATTGAAAACGAAGGTTTAACATAACGATGCTGAAAAGCGTCATCCAGTAAAATAACTTCCGGAGGATTTTCTAATTCCAAAAGATAATGTATGCCACGTCTACGGTTACCATCGACAGCTACTATTATATCGGGAAATTTTTGTTTTATCTGAAAGGGTTCATCACCAATGGTCAAACTTGTTGAATGTTCGTCAGATAATATAAAGCCTTTTGTTTTCCTTCCATATCCCCTACTCAATACTGCGACTCTATATTTTGGCCGCAAAAGATTTACTAAATATTCAGTATGTGGAGTTTTTCCTGTACCGCCTACGGTGATATTACCTATACATATAATAGGAATATCAAACGATTCTTGTTTGAAGATTCCCCAGTCAAAAAACTTATTTCTAAAATACACAATCAGTCCATACAACCACGATAGCGGCAGCAAAATTTTATTAATAGGTATGGACTGATATATTTTATTCATAAATTAGTCTATTCGAACACTGTAAGGAATACGTGCTTGCATATATTCTTCTTTTTTAAATTCCCGAATGTTCTGGTACAAT
>CALYRA010000176.1 GCA_945292135.1 uncultured Dysgonomonas sp. | reverse complement strand
ATGAGAATAAAAATGAAATTCCTGAAATGATGCAAACATTTGATGTAAATGTAAAATCTTGTTTATTGCCGGTAAATCCAAATAATCAAATATAAAATTAATTAAATTAGTGTATATGAAACATACAACTCAACACTCAATTATATTCATCATATTTCTGGTTGTCTTCTCAAATACATATGCACAGAAAGAAGCTACATGGTGGTATTTTGGGCATAATGCAGGATTAAATTTTAACAAGACAACAATACAACAATCAGCTGAAGGTGTAATGGTAAATAACGTACCTACAGCTGTAAAAGGTCCAATTGATACACCTGAAGGATCTTTTTCTATATCAGATAAAGATGGTAATTTTATTATGGCATCGAATGGGGTTATTGTTTATAACAAAAATAAAGTTGTTATGGAAAATGGTCGTAACTTAAATGGAGGGACTGATGCAAGTCAATCGGGTATAGTTATACCACGTCCGTTACACTCAAATGAATATTATATTGTTACTGTTGATCAGGCTGGGGGAACAAGAGGAATTCATTATTCTATAGCAGACCTAAATGCTAATGCGGGACTAGGTAAAATTACCACTAAGAATGTACCATTAGGCTATGGAGGAGCGACCATAACATCAAACAATGCAGGAGGTATGGGACAAGTTATTAATAATTCGATTAGTTATGAAAATATTTCTTCTGTAGCACATCGTAATGGCATAAATTTCTGGTTAATTCAAAGGACTAGAGATAAATTTTTCACATGGCTTGTAACTGAAAATGGAATAGATCCAAAGCCTATAATTAGTGAAATTGGTAGGGATAATGGTGATGATTCAAGTCCTAGGGGGGTCAAACTTGGATACATAAAATTTTCACCTGATGGAAAATTAGTAGCTCAGGCGGGAGGTGGATCAGGATGGGTTACTGTTGGAGATTTTAATGCTTTGACAGGAATTGTTACTAATATTAGAGAACGTTTAATTCCTAATGTAGAAAATATGTACACACCTTTGTATGGTATAGAATTTTCTCCTTCAGGAAAATATTTATATGTAGCCCAATTAGATTATGGTCCTACACGTTGTCTTCCAACTGATGACATAGCAAATGGTAAAATGATTTCATTCATTAATATGCCATGTACTACACTACAGTTGGGGCCTGATGGTAGGATTTATGGAATTTCTTACTTAAAAAATAATGCAAGCATTTGGATAATGGAAAATCCAGATTTAGCAGATGGTATTGTACATCAAATAAATAACGTGCTAAAAAGTCGCGCTATACTTGGGTTGCCATCTTTTATCACTTCATATTTCAATATTAATGTTAATGGAGATAACATTTTTTGTTTTGACACGCAAAAATCTTTTAATATTAATATAAAATTAAACGGAGCCTTAGTGAAAGTACCAAAATACACTGTTTGGGATTTTGGAGATGGAACGAATCTAACAGCCTTTGATGATACCAACGTTCCGGGAACTCAGTCAAAAGCACATACTTATCACAGACCCGGAAATTATAAAATCACAGTAAAAATATATGATGAGAATAAAAATGAAATTCCTGAAATGATGCAAACATTTGATGTAAATGTCAAACCTTGTGTATTGCCGGTAAACCCCAATAAACATAATAATACAAATTGATATAATACAAACGAACCATTATGAAGAGAAGAATTATTCAAACAACAATTATTTGCATTTTATTCTTATTCGCTTTGAATAAAATTAATGCGCAGGTAACAATCGGCTCAGGAGTTCCGGCAGCCAAAGGAGCAATCCTCGAAATAAAAAGTAAAGAAGCCTATAATAATAATATAACTTCAGATAAAGGGGGATTGGGACTTCCGCGCGTCATGTTGAGAGATCGAACCACATTAGAACCGTTTATCTCAACCACAGATCATGATTGGACAAATAAGGGAAATACTAAAATCGACCGTAAACATACGGGCTTGGTTGTTTACAACTTATACGAATCACCTTCATCTGTAACAGACTATAATAAAATTTTCCATAAAGGAGTATATATCTGGGATGGAGAAAAATGGAATATTGAAAGTTTTAACCAAAAACGTTATTTCTATTTGCCGACATTCAATATACAACTAAAAGAAACCGGTACAAAAAAAACTTTTAATTTATACGAAGAATAAAAAAAACAATTTACAAAAACTTTAAACAATAAATTTATCAGCAATAATAAAAATATAAATACTATTCCATCACCTTTGTATGGACGCTTATATTCGAAGGAAGAACTAAACTATGTTATTACCTATTTTGATGATAAGATTTTAGACAACATTGTAGTTGATAATGACGGTTTGATGACTTATGATGTTAAAAGTATAAATACAACTCCCGATTCATATATAAACGTTCTTTTTATAGTAAAATAAAATAACAATAGTCCCTATAATATCGCTTTTATTATTAGAAACATGTTTTAATAACATTTTTATTCCAATTAGAACTATTAATGTACAAAGCTTCAAACTTGATTACAACATAGGATATAAAATAATTCAAAATCGTTACAAATCTATTTGTTATGAAACAGATACTCATTATTATTTTTCTTTTTACATTAATATGTCAATCCACCAGAGCGCAAAAAGAAAAAAATTGGTGGTACTTTGGGCTCAATACAGGATTAGATTTTACAAAAGTCACAAATAACGAGAGTACAATTCCGACAAGAATATCAGGACCTATAAGGACATCAGAGGGTTGTTTTTCGATTTCAAACTATAAAGGTGAATTTCTTATGGCTTCGGATGGGATGACAGTATATAACAAGGACAGAAAAGTGATGGAAAATGGAACCGGGCTCAAAGGGCACCCATCTTCATCACAATCAGGTATTATCATTCCACGACCCAAATATCCGAATCAATATTATCTGGTTACAGTTCCCGCTTATGGAGATACAAGAGAGGGAATATGTTATTCATTAGTTGACCTGAATCAAAACGGAGGATTAGGTAAAATCGTACAGAAAAATATACCTTTAAATTTAGGTGCGGGATACTCTCGTGACAAAGTATATGAGAATATTGCTTCCGTTCAACACGCAAACGGAATAGATTATTGGTTAGTACATCGCGCGCGTCAATATTTTTATTCATGGCTGGTAACGGAAAACGGAATATCAGTAAACCCTATAATGATCTCAAATATAGGCTATGATCCCGGAGTTCCCAACTATTATTATAATGATGTGAGTCCGGGTAATATCAAATTTTCTAAAGATGGAAAAATTATTGCGCATAGCGGATGGCATGGAATGACAATGGGTCGTTTCGATGCGTCAACAGGAGCTGTCACTAACATCACATATAGAACTGATATTAGACCATACTCATGTGAATTTTCCCCATCTGGCAAATATCTTTATGGCAATCATTATAGATTTAGAACAGATGTAGGGATAAACGATCAAACGCCAACCCGAATAGGAAAATATAACTTATATACCGTATATGGCATGCAAATAGGACCCGACAACAAAATATACGCATTTGACAGATTACCTGATAAACTTGCTCTTATGGTCATCGAAAACCCGGATGAAGATAACACGCATGTAAGCTATTACAATAATTTTTTTACTAACGATAACTTTCATGCAATAGGTTGGGAATCAGTATATAACTTACCCACATTTGCCGTTTCAACATTCAAATTCGAAAGTCTTGAATACACATATTTGTGTGAAAACAAAGAAACCAAATTTACAATGAATGTAGTTATATCGGGCGCAATACCTTTCCAAACTGTCGTTTGGGACTTTGGGGATGGGACAACTAAAGATATAACAGATTTTTCGGATCCAATACAAGAAGTCAACCATACATATAAAAAAAGAGGAACCTACATGCTGACTATCACCCCTTATCGTGATGCAGCCAAAACTCAGCCCGTTACTAATTGGCGAATTAGTGAAACCCTAAAAGTAGGAAGTTGCAGTATACCTGTCAATCATAATATCAGCAATATGAAATACTAATAAATAGATATAAAAGTTTGTCCCGGACAAGATAACTGACAATTTGACGCACTCCATTATATAAACAATAATTTGGAATGCGTCTTTTTTGTCAGAATATAACTTTGGCACGTATTTGGTAAGAAGCTAATAAGAAAAACTAAAATATATAATTATAAAAACAAATTAAAACAGAGGACTATGAACATTAAACCATTAGCAGACAGAGTACTTATCAAACCTGCTGCCGCAGAAGAAAAGACAGTAGGAGGTATCATTATACCTGATACAGCTAAAGAAAAACCATTGAAAGGCGAAGTTATCGCAGTAGGTAACGGAACAAAAGACGAAGAAATGATTGTTAAGCCGAAAGATCAGGTTTTGTACGGCAAATATGCCGGTACGGAAATCGAATTGGATGGAGTAAACTATCTAATTATGCGTCAATCTGATATTTTGGCGATTATCTAAAGTTCAAGAATAATAAAGTATTTTAAAGAAAAAATATAATTATGGCAAAAGAAATCAAATTTAATATAGATGCTCGCGAAGAGCTAAAACAAGGAGTAGATGCTTTGGCTAATGCTTTGAAAGTAACACTTGGACCTAAAGGTCGTAACTTAATAATCGAAAAGAAATTTGGTGCT
>CALYRA010000175.1 GCA_945292135.1 uncultured Dysgonomonas sp. | reverse complement strand
GAGAAAAAGCCTCAATGTCTCTATACATCTTATTGGCTTTACCATTTAGAGAGACTGCATTTGGATGCTTAATAATCTTGTTGCCCTTTACTGAGTATTCATTTTTATAAAGCTCAATGTGGGTAGAAAGGTATGTTTTATTCTTTGTCGCTGTATCGTATGCGTAAATTTCTAGAACTCCCTTACTATCAGTATTATTTGCTGTTTTCTTTCTATCGAAAACAAAGCGTAAATTTAGTGTATCCATTTTCTACCAGCTTTTCTACTTTCGACAAAGTAAGTAGAAAAAAATGTGAAATACAATGAAACGAGTTAAAATCTACTGCAACACAAGTGGCTTAAAATGAAGAAACACCCCTATTTGAGGTGTCTCTATGTGGAGCTGGAGGGAGTCGAACCCTCGTCCAAACAAGGAATTAATTTGCTTTCTACATGCTTATCTTCGCCTTCAATTGTAGGGAACAGGCAAGACCGAAGCCACCAACCTGAACCTTAGCTTCTTTATTTCAAATAAGAGCCGAAGCCTCTCCTATTCTATCTCCGATTTACCTACACCACTTAACCGGAACGCTTCGAAGCCACAGCTTCCGAGTGATGTCTTGTCCATGTCCTAGACACGGATTAAGCTATATCTACTATAATTCGATTAAGCAGCAAGAGCGTAATTATTTTCGCCAGTTATAATTTTGACGTCTAAGATTATAGTGCCAGCCGACTATGCACTGCATGCTTACAAATCACTTCATCTCGCTGTCAAAACCAGTCAGCCCCATTGGCTTGTTATCATTTAATTGATAACGCTATAATATCTATCTTTAGATATTGAGTAACAAACGAGTAAGAAAAAATGGTAAAAGTTTGCTTAAACCATATCTTATACAAAGATAATCCTTTTTTCTTATACATACCAACTTCGAAGAAAATAATTGTAATGCAACCGATTAAGAGTTCGTATATATTAAGTAATAAAAATTAAAATCCCAATAAAAGATCAATTATTTGAAACTGATTTGTATATCTATTTAATATGCTTTTACTATTATCTCCTATCCAATCCGAATCTTTATATAAAATAGATTCAGATACTTTATGATTTATAAATGTAAAATTAATAATAAAAGAAAGTAATTGTTTGATAAGGATATTAAGTAACATTTTGACTATTCAAATTAAAAGGACTTACTTCTCAATAAAAATAACATTTAAATATTTTAGGTATAAAATTTAACACATTGAACTGTTTTTAGCTAAATTTGTGAGAATACTGAAGTTTAATCTTTTTCTACTATTAAAGAAATTGATTTCCCGAAATTTGGATTATTCTCAAATTACTGTAAAAATAATAGAGGAAAGAAAATTATATGACATAATATATTTAATGTCTGTATTAAATAGTTTATAAAGAAATGACAATGATTAAAGTCATACATACTGCCGATTGGCATATTGGGCAATATTTTTTCGGTTACGACCGCAAAGAAGAACATATCTATTTCTTTGATTGGTTAAAAAAAGTCATTAAAGAGCATCAGGTAGATGTATTACTTGTTGCAGGAGACGTATTTGACAGCCCGAACCCTTCTGCCGAATCGCAAAAGATATACTATAGATTTCTAAGAGAAGTAACAACAGAAAACCCTAATCTGCAAATCGTTATTATTGCAGGCAATCATGATTCTGCCGGACGTTTGGAAGCGCCCAATCCACTTTTAGAAGAAATGAAAGTATATATCAGAGGCATGGTGCGAAAAAATGAAGAAGGCGTAATTGATAGCCAACAACTATTTGTTCCACTATCAAAGAATGGAGAAATAAAAGCTTGGTGTATTGCTGTTCCCTATCTTCGTCAGGGAGATTATCCCAATGCGGAAAGTTATGCAAAAGGAGTTTCGCTTCTTTATAACAAACTTCATGTAGAATTACAACAAATAAAAGAAAAAGATTTACCGGTATTTGTAATGGGACATTTACAGGCTACAGGTTCGGAAGTTTCTGAAAATGATCGTTCCGAACGAACCATGATCGGAGGCTTAGAATGTATATCTCCTGAAATTTTTGATAAGAAAGATATCGTTTATACTGCTTTAGGACATCTTCATAAACCACAAAGAGTTTCCAAACGAGAGAATATACGTTATGCAGGAAGCCCATTACCGATGTCTTTCGCCGAAAAGAATTACAAACAAGGTGTGAATCTTATTAAGGTTGAAAACAATCAATTGCAAAGTATAAAGCGTCTGGATTTTGAACCATTAGCTAATTTGATAAGTTTACCTAAGCGTCCAAAGCCTTTAACCGAAGTATTAGAAGAAATAAAATCTTTGCCGGATGGTAAAGTTACAAAAAAGTCGCCTTATTTAGAATTGAATATCTTGTTGACAGAACCCGAACCATCTATGCGAAACCAAATAGAAGAAGCCTTACAAAACAAGGCTATTCGGTTAGCGACAGCTATTCCATTCAAAATTAAAACGGAGAGAGAATCGAAAGTGGTAACTTATGAAGAGCTTAAAACAATTAATCCCCTGGAAATGGCTGAAGATATCTTTACCAGTCGCTACGGCGGAAAAATGCCCGAAAAAATTAAATCCCTATTACAAATTGTGATACACGAAATCAATCTATGAAGATATTAGCTATCAGAGGAAAAAACCTCGCATCGTTAGAAGGCGAATTTGATATTGATTTTACTATTGATCCTTTAAAATCATCAGGGATTTTTGCTATTACAGGTCAGACCGGCGCCGGAAAATCTACTATATTAGATGCCCTTTGTCTTGCCCTTTTCGACAATGCGCCCAGATTAAATAAGGCAGAAACAATAAAGAAAGACAATTTGGAGTCATTATCAGATAAAATATCTCTTCAAGACTCTCGCAATATATTGAGACGAGGCACGAAAGAAGGGTATGCGGAAGTTGAATTTATTGCATTAAATGGAGATAAATATCGTTCTCGTTGGTCGGTTAAGCGAGCTTATAACAAACTTGACGGAGCTTTACAAGCAACTTCTATTAGGCTTGATAACCTGACTGCAAAAAGTGCTGAGCAAGGCACAAAAGGTAATCTGCTCAATCGAATTGTGGAATTGATCGGCCTGACTTTTGATCAATTTACACGTGCCGTTTTGTTGGCTCAAGGAGATTTTGCCAATTTCCTTAAAGCCAAATCAAATGAAAAAGCAGAATTATTGGAAAAACTTACCGGTACGGAAATATATTCCAAAATATCAGCTTCCATCTATCAAAAAACCTCCCAAGCCAAAATCGCTCTTGATTTGATTTTACAACGAATAAAAGACGTTAAGCTGTTAACCGATGAGGAATTGGAAATACTTACAGACGAAAAAAAGACAAAGGCTGAACAGTTAAAGCCTTTCAAAATTAAAACGAGCCAAATCGAAAAAAAACTATTATGGATTAAAGAAGATGAACACATAAAACAAGAAATCAATCAAGCCGAAAAAGAACTTGAAATTATTCAGTCTACGATAAAGGAAGCTTCTCCGCGTTATGAATATATGGATATGATAGATAATTCCTTAGAAATAAGGGATTCCTATATAGAATTTATAAACAAGAATAATGCGCAAAAGCAAATAATAGCAGAAATAGAAAACGACGAAGCCAAATTCAAAAGTATTTCCGAACAATTAGAAAAGATTTCGACAACTCTTTCAGAAGCTAAAAAAACACTCATTGAATCAGAGGCAAAATATAATATTCTTTTGCCAGAAATAAATATAGCGAAAGAACTGGACATTAAAATTCAGGCATCAATCGAGATACAGACAGCGTTGACAAAAGAATTGGAAAAATATAGAAAGCAGTTTTTAAATTCCGGTCAGACCATAGCTAATTTAAAAGCTTCAAAAGAGGAAACAAATAAAGATAAAATCCAACTGGAACAATGGTTTTCGGATAATGAAGCTTATAAAACTATCGTATCAAAAATTGATCTGATAGACAACCTCATTAATACTATCTATTCCGCACAAAAACAAAAAGAAAACGCTACCAATAGTTTGAATACAAATCTATCCATGTTGGCAACATCAAAAGAGCAACTGAAAAATTTTGAGACTGAAGCTGAACGGCTAAACAGTCTGTTGCCGACAGAAATAATTAATCTCAGACATAAATTGGTAGAAGGCCAAGCTTGTCCGGTTTGCGGGAGTTCTCATCATCCTTTCAAGGATAATATTGATCAAGCTCAAAAAATAAATGAGGAAGAATTGGAAATAAATAAACAGGAAGTTCAGAATCATATAAATAAGCTTAAACTTCAAATCGAGAATACCCAAAAAAGCATAACGGAATTTGAAACTTATATAAAAAATTTTGATGAAGTATATACCAACTCATACGATAGCTTAAAAGACAATCTGAACCTAATCACTAATTGGGAAGAAAAATTAAAATCAGGAGTTTTAAGTAAAGAACTTTCAAGATTTGCCACACAATGGAATGAAAACAAAACTAAATTAGATAGTTCAACATTATTGCTCGAAAACATTTCCGCAAGAATTGTTACCGAAGAAAAAGTCCAAGTACCGCTTCTCGAAAATATATCCGCTAAGGAGAAAACATTTCAGAAAGAAGATGAATCATATAAAAAAAATATAGAAAAACGAAAAAATCTTT
>CALYRA010000174.1 GCA_945292135.1 uncultured Dysgonomonas sp. | reverse complement strand
GCCGAATTAGCGGAAACCCTGTTAGACAAAACAAAATCCGGATTGTATAATCAGGCGATAATGGATTTTGGAGCATTACAATGCGTGCCGGTTTCTCCGAATTGTTTCATTTGCCCAATATCTGATTTTTGCTTTGCTTTTGCGGAAGGTAAAATTTCGGAACTTCCTAAGAAACAAAATAAATCAAAGAGCAGAAATAGATACTTCAACTATCTGGATATTCGCTCAGAAAATAATATGTACCTGCAAAAACGATTGAATAAAGATATTTGGCAGAATTTGCATGAATTACCTCTAATCGAATCTGAAGTTCCATTGAATAAGGAAGAATTTATGAAAGATAAAAGTTTCCAAAATATATTTAAGAATGCGACGATATTATCTATTAAGCCTTCTATTCAACTCAAACATGTATTATCCCATCAAATAATATATGCTTCATTTTATCAGATTGAATTAAAAAGTAAACTGTTCAAACATCCCTTTTTGTCGATAAAAACGCAGGATGTAGACAATTACGCCATTTCACGACTTGTTGAGAAATATCTGGAAAACCTAAAAGAATATTTATTCGCTAAGATAAAGCCGATTCCTTAGCATCTAACCTTTTAATTACCTTTCCATAAATAATAAGAGCAATTGCAGAGACCAGACCTACCCCAAAAAATACTAACCATAAATAATGTGCATGTTCCGTAACAGCAGCATAATCCGTACCGGGAGGCAATTTTTTAGGATCGGGACAAAAAGCTTCAAGAAGAAAACCTGAAACAAAGAAAGCTATTAATGAAGAGAAAAAAGAATGTAAATGGCTAAATCCTAAATACAACCCTTCTTCACCCTTTGGAGATTGCAATGAAAAATACTCTAAAAATCGTGGAGAAATAAAACACTCAGCAATGGCTTGAAAAGCGATACCTACAATCATCATAAATGTTACGGGGTGCATACCTAAAATACTGTTAGAATCAATTAAATTCCCCCCTGCCATAATAAGGGCTGAAACAGGTATAATAAACATACCGACAGTGATAGAAGACAACGCAGAGCGTTTTTTCATAATACTTGTAACAAGATTAACAAAAAGGAAAACAACAAGGGGATTTACATTCGCAATCCATCCCGGCGATGCGTCATCTCCAACCATTCGTATAACATACTTGGGCATCGAAGCATACATTTGTTGCTGTACAGTCCAGAATCCGCTCGTAATAAGAATAAGTACGATGAGCCGTCCATTAGTACAAACTTTTAAAAAAGCTTTCCATATTTCTGAAAACGATTTTCCCTGACCCTCATTCTTGCTGGATTTATAAAAGAAAAATACAAGTAATAAGGCTATAATCGTAGCGGTAGCCGAAAAATAATTCAAATATATCATTCCTTGGTCACCTAAAGCTTTGCGAAGAGGATCGACAAATGTCTTTCCGGTAAACGCTCCCATATTTACCATCATGTAAAAAATAGCAAAACCTCGAGCCCTGTTCTCTGAGCTTGTTTCCTTTGCCACAGTGCCCGATATTACAGATTTAATGAATGCGCCGCCAACAACAATGAATAATAAAATAGGAACAATAGTCCAGCGTTGAATACTACTTTCTAATCCGGTAAATTTTGTTTCTCTGCCAAAATCTCCAACACCGATGGAAACAAAAAATTCTTTGAAAACGCCGATTACCTGATCCATCAAACTATCCGGGCTTAACCTTGAGGCATTGGCAGCCCCGTATTGCACCAATCCCGCGCTCTCTAACATTGTCGGTAATATTGCTAATCCAAGATAACCGATTGACAATAATACAAAAGCCATCATAATTGCTTTTCGAAACCCTATCTTATCCGAATATGCTCCTACAAATGTGGGTAAAAAGTAGAGCAACGCTGAAAAACATCCGGCTATCACTCCTGCTTGAATATCGTTGAAGCTCCAGATGTTTGAAAGATAAAGAGTAAGTGATATAAATACAGCGTAATATGCCAGACGCTCAAGTAGTTCAACTGAGTTGGCAACCCAGAATGCTTTAGAGAATTTTGCCATTATCTATTGTTTTATTTTACGAATTTTAGATTGTTTACAAACTATGGTAATTAATATTTTCACTTTCAATAATGCAGATAGAGGTATTATCTTTCAACCGTTTCTTTATTGTCACCTGATTGTTATGCATGTTGACAATAATTATATAGATAAATTCATAAAGAAACTTACCTTTCTGAGACAAGATTAGTTTTACTTCACAATCGGAATAAGGTTAACTAACAGCATCATGATGAAATTTTGACTTATCTTAATCTTATGTTCTAAGAATTCACATACAAAAGTAAATATTTTTTTAGTAACTCATAATAATATCTATCATTCCGCTTTTTTAAGTTCTATTCGAAAGACAGTTCCCACATATAGTTCAGAAAATTTTACATATATCTTTCCTTTGTGGTATTGTTCTATAATTCGTTTAGCAAGAGACAGCCCCAATCCCCAGCCCCTGCTTTTCGTCGTGAATCCCGGAGAAAATATATCTTTAAACTTAGACTTATTTATCCCTTTTCCCTTGTCTTCTATATCTATAAATATATACTGATTTTTTTCAGATAAGTAATAAGTTATGTCGCCCTGTCCTCCCATAGCGTCTACAGCATTTTTTGTTAAATTTTCAATTACCCAGCTGAAGAGCGCTTCATTTATATTAGCATAAAGAGGGGTATCAGGGAAATTGAAATTAAAAGTAATTTTTTTGGATATTCTGGCTTCCAAATATCCAACGGTAGTTTTAATAATATTGTTGAGATTCTCTTTTTCCAAATCAGGCGCAGAACCAACCTTAGAAAAACGGTCGGTAATCATTTGCAGCCGATCAATATCTTTTTCCATATTTTCTATGATGGAATTATCTATGCCCTTCAATCGAAGATATTCAGTCCAAGCCATTAAAGACGAAATCGGAGTCCCTAATTGATGAGCTGTTTCTTTGGTCAATCCTACCCAAAGACGATCCTGCTCCATTCGTTTGGTATTTAATACAGCCATAAGAGAAGTAATAAGAAAAATAAACATTACCCCCAGCTGAATGTATGGGTAGGTTTGAAGGCGTTTCAAAGTGTAAGAATCATCATAATATACATACTGTTCAAAGCCTTCGACTTTTATCATTATCGGTTCATGTTTGCGGCTGAATTTGATAGCTTTACTACGTAAAAAATCTTGGCGTTTTTCTTGAGGTAAATCAATGTTGACGGATGTATATAGATTTTCTTTTTTATCGTGAAGAATAACAGGTATTGTTTGATTTCCTTCAATGATACTCAAAATTAAACTCATGTTTTGACTTTCCGCGTCGCTTGCCGCTTCTTTAGTAGCTTTTGCCCAGATTTCTATTTTAGAACGTTCTTCTTTTGATAAATCTTTTACAAGTATGTTAGAGATTATAAGCGAACCGATAGCTATAAAAATAGCTACCGTGATGAAAAGATATCGGTAAAGCGCTTTGTTTCCGTTTAATTTCATATAATAAATATAATCCTTTGTATTTGATTTTTAAAGTTAAAGAAATAGTATACTCTAATTTCCGGATTTGCGTATAAAAAAAGCAAAACTATTTAAATAGTTTTGCTTAAAGTATATATTATAGTAATCAAATTAATTATTTAATAATCTTTTTACCGTTTCAGATATATCTTTTCCGGCAGCGACTCCGGCAAGTTTTTTAGTTGCTACTCCCATCACTTTACCCATATCAGCAGGGGAAGAAGCTCCCACTTCAGTTATAATTTTTTTGATTTCAGCTTCAAGCTCGTTAGCGGAGAGTTGTTTTGGCAGATAATGTTCCAATACGACTACCTCAGCTAATTCTTTTTCGGCCAAATCCTCACGTCCTTGCCCGTGATAGATCGTAGCGCTGTCTTTACGTTGTTTTACCATCTTTTGGATGATTTTGACTGCGTTATCATCCGTTAATTCGTCATTGGCGCCTTTGGCTGTTTTAGCTTCGATAAACTCTTTCTTTACGCCTCTTAATGCTTCTAAGCGTATTTTGTCTTTTGCGCGCATGGCGTCTTTAATGTCTTCGCTTACTTGGTCGAATAAATTCATATGATATGTTATATTTATTAGTTTATAAATTATTCCACAATAGTGGCAAATTTACTTAGATTTTCTTCTACATATTTTTTTACTTCCAATGAGCCATCATTGTTATAAAATTCTTCATCAAATTCAGGAAATTGCTTATATAGTTTGGAAAGATTTTCTACACTCCATTCTGATTCTGAAATAGTATCCGATACTTTTTGAATATGTGGTGCAATTTTACCTAATACATTCGCTGTTTCAGTTGCTCCCCATTCACGAAGTGTTTCAGGTATAAGGCTACCTTCTTTTATCATATAGTCGTAACCATTAAATATTAATTGTAGAAAGCCTCCGTTTTGTACTTGATCGAATAATATATTGTATAAAGTTAATGTAATTTGATCTTGTGTTAAGTTTTCAAAAAGATTTTGTGGATCATCGTTCCAAACTTTATAATATTTGATTGCGAATACCGATATGTAGCTATTTGGATCATTCCAACGGGTCAATTCAGTTTTTTTGATTTTAATTTCTTTAGGCATAGTGTTATTTATAATTGTTATTTTATTTTCCAATTCCGATATTATTACGAATATACAAATAC
>CALYRA010000173.1 GCA_945292135.1 uncultured Dysgonomonas sp. | reverse complement strand
TATGCGTACCTCAGACCATCGAATGGAATAAAATCCTTTTTTTTAATTACCAATATTGTATCGACAACAGCCGTATCGGAAGGCTGAATAGAATCAAGATTTTCGTGTGTAGAGGGCTGATTAACAGAAGAGCCTGTGTGACCTAAAAAAAGAAAAGATAATAATACGATTGGAAATAACAGCGTTAAATATTTCATTGTCCTTATAAGTATGATTATGCGCCTGTCTAAAACGAAAACAAAGATATATTTTTTCATTCATTCTATAAAGACTTAATACTCTGTCTTATCTTTCGACAAAAAAATTTAACTTTGTTTCCAATTTAAAGTAAAATATGGAAAAGATAACCAGTTTGCAAAACCTCAAAATAAAAAATATTATCAAACTCTCTAAAGCTAAAGAGCGGCGAGAACAAAATCTTTTCATTATCGAAGGTGCGCGCGAACTTATGTTGGCGCTTTCAGCCAATTATAAAGTAGAGACAGTTTTTATTTGTCCCGAACTATTTACAAAAACCGATTATCCTGACGTATTAAACAATATAGATCCGGATTGTAAAATTGAAATAACGCAAGCCGTATTTGAAAAAACAGCTTATAGGGAAGGCTCTGACGGACTTATTGCGTTAGTACGTCCCCAAAGAAATGATCTTAATAATTTAAAACTTCCCGAAAAACCTTTTATAATTATTCTCGAAGCTGTCGAAAAACCGGGCAATTTGGGAGCAATACTTCGCACAGCAGATGCGGCTAAGGCAGATGCGGTAATAATATGCGACCCTGCTACCGATATATATAATCCAAATACTATCCGGTCAAGTATAGGATGTTTATTTACAGTTCCGATAGCAATCTGTTCTTCCCAACAAGCTTTAGATTATCTTCGAAAGAAAGACATAAAAATATTTGCGGCTGAATTGCAAGCTGCTCAATGGTATCATGAAACGGATTTCACGCAATCAACCGCCATCATAATGGGAACGGAAGCTGACGGATTAACTGACTTTTGGCTCAATAACGCCGATGCCCGTATTAAAATCCCGATGCGCGGCAAAATAGACTCTTTAAACGTATCTGTTTCAACAGCAATCCTGACTTTTGAAGCTATGAGACAAAGGGGATTTTAATTATTTTTTCACATCGTTTCAATAATATTGATCGAACATAATATATTATTAAAAATCGTATTATGTTCATAAGCATCAATACAAAACGACGTTTAACGAATCCACAAAAGATCTGATAATCATCAGTATACAACTTCGTGTCATTATTACTTATTTCCGCCCCAAATAAGAATATGCGTAAATCTCCCGTAAACGAAAAGAATGAAAAATAACAAGAATACTGGTCGAAGCGAATAAAAGCAAAAGATCAGTTACTGAAAATGGAAAAGAAATATTTACAGTAAATCTATCAGTAGCATATTTAAACTCAATGCCCCTAAATATCAAAACTTTTACCTAACTTTGTGTCCGAATTAAAGAAGTATAAAAATATGATTAAACCGATTACAAAAAGTATCGATTTAGGTGATGGAAGGACTATCACCATCGAAACCGGAAAATTGGCAAAACAGGCTGACGGATCAGTGATGCTACGTATGGGCAACACAATGATGTTAGCGACTGTTTGCGCCGCAAAAGACGCAAATCCGGGTGTTGATTTTATGCCGCTACAAGTGGAATATAAAGAAAAATTCGCTGCCTACGGACGTTTTCCCGGCGGATTCCAAAAACGCGAAGGACGCGCTTCGGACTATGAAATATTGACATGCCGTCTTGTCGACCGCGCGCTACGTCCGTTATTCCCCGATGATTATCACGCAGAAGTATTTGTAAATATAATACTGTTCTCAGCAGATGGAAACGATATTCCGGATGCTCTTGCAGGTCTTGCCGCATCTTCGGCTTTAGCAGTTTCAGATATACCGTTCAATGGTCCGATTTCAGAAGTGCGGGTAGCTCGCATAGATGGACAATTTGTCATCAACCCGACTTTCCAACAACTGGAAAAAGCGGATATGGACATTATGGTAGGAGCCACAATAGACAACATCATGATGGTAGAAGGCGAAATGAAAGAAGTTTCAGAAGCGGAAATGCTTGAAGCTATCAAATTTGCCCATGAAGCTATTAAAGTACAATGTCAGGCTCAAATAGAATTGATGGAGTTGTGTGGCACTGTCCAAAAACGTGAATATTGTCACGAAAATAATGACGAAGACTTACGAAAAGACGTTTGGGCTAAATGTTACGACAAAGCTTATGCCGTAGCAACTTCCTGCAATACGAATAAACATGAACGCGGCGACAACTTCGCAGCTATCGTAGATGAATACAAAGCAAACTTTACGGAAGAAGAATTAGCCGAAAAAGGAGATCTTATCGGACGTTACTATCACGATGTAGAAAAAGAAGCAATGCGTCGTTCGATCCTTGATGAAGGCAAGCGTCTTGACGGACGTAAGACTACCGAAATCCGCCCGATATGGAGCGAAGTAGATTATCTTCCCGGAGCACACGGTTCAGCAATTTTCACACGTGGAGAAACCCAATCTTTGACTACCGTTACATTGGGTACAAAACTTGATGAAAAGATCATTGATGACGTTTTGAATAATGGTAAAGAACGTTTCTTATTACATTATAATTTCCCTCCGTTTTCGACAGGCGAAGCGCGCCCTCAACGTGGCGTAGGTCGTCGCGAAGTAGGTCACGGAAATTTAGCCCATCGCGCTTTAAAACCAATGATACCTGATAACTATCCTTATGTGATAAGAGTAGTATCCGATATACTTGAATCTAACGGTTCATCCTCTATGGCTACCGTATGTGCCGGAACATTAGCATTGATGGATGCGGGAGTTCAAATCAAAAAGCCTGTCACAGGTATAGCAATGGGGCTTATCTCCGAAAAGAAAGGAACAAATTACGCAGTACTTTCCGATATATTGGGAGACGAAGACCACTTAGGAGACATGGACTTCAAAGTTTGCGGTACTAAAGATGGTATTACAGCTACACAAATGGATATCAAAGTAGATGGTTTATCATACGAAATCCTTGAAAAAGCTTTGAATCAAGCAAAAGAAGGACGTCTACACATTATGGGCAAAATCCTCGAAACATTGCCGGCTCCGCGTCCTGATCTCAAAGATAATGCTCCGCGTATAGAAGTTATTGTTATCGCAAAAGATTTCATTGGCGCAGTTATTGGTCCCGGTGGAAAAATTATTCAGAGCATCCAAGAAGAAACGGGAGCGATTATTACAATTGAAGAAATTGACGGTTATGGAAGAGTAGAAATTTCCGCAACCAATAAACAATCGATTGAAGCGGCAGTAGCCAGAGTAAAAGGTATTGTTACCGTACCTGAAGTTGGAGAAATATATCAAGCCAAAGTTCGTTCAATCATGCCTTACGGCGCATTCTGCGAAATATTACCCGGCAAAGACGGATTACTTCACATTTCGGAAATATCTTGGGATCGAATCGAAGATATGGAAAAATCAGGCGTTAAAGAAGGAGATATCATTGAAGTAAAATTAATAGATATTGATCCTAAGACAGGTAAGTTGAAGCTATCACGTAAAGCCCTTTTACCTCGTCCTCCACGTCCTGAAAAGCCTGTAAAAAAAGAAGCGTAAATACATTTGATAATATTTTATTTAGATAAACCGGATCATATCAGATTCGGTTTTCTTTTTTCCAATAAATAACATATCTTTAATCAATAAACCTTCAACCCTACGCCATATGAAAAAATTTATATTCCTTTTTTCAGTTTTAGTTTTATCTGGTATTTCGATAAAGGCTCAAAACTTCACTATAAATACTTATCATTCAGACCACAAAAACGAATTACAATCAATATGTATATCAAAAGATATATTTTATTGTATCGACAATCAACAACATTTTTACAAAATTGATAAATCGGGAAAATCAACTTTTCTTTGTAAGACTAAGCAGAAGTTTATATCAGTATTAAACCGAAACGACAGTATCCTTGCATATACGTGTGATTTGCATATCTTTTATTTTACAGGGCATGATTTCCAATTATTAAATAATAAAACAAATCCTCAACCTTTTTTTGAAGATGATGATTATATTGCCTATCCGATTTGTAAGGGAGAATGGGGCGGTTCGATATTCTTTGTCGATAAAAAAACAAAAAATAAATATGGTTGCCAAGCTACTTGTCCCTTAATAGTTAATAAGATTCGGAATAAATACTTCGTTACGGCATCCTTAGCTCATATGGGAGGATTTAGTACTATATTGGAGATTAAAGATCCGACAAAACTAACTCCTTATCAAGAGCCGATAAATGAAAAAAAATATCGCAACATCGTGGAAGAGATACTAACCGGTACCGACGGTGCAAAAGTACTTGTCGATACTATTGGCGTTATGACATTGGCGTCTTTTAAATATAAAGATGAATTATATCATATTATCACTGAAAATGAATTCAAAAGCAAACGCGACGGAACCAATATTTGTACCATAAAAGATGGCAGGTATAAAATAATATCAAGATTATCAGATAAAAGTTTATGGTCTTACGAAATGAAAAATATAAAATCAAAAGATGGAGATCAATTTTATTTATTCAACAATTCGGAGGTAAACGGTTTTATATATTTTAAGGAAAATAAAATCAGTATTTATTACTTCAGACCTC
>CALYRA010000172.1 GCA_945292135.1 uncultured Dysgonomonas sp. | reverse complement strand
TTGAGGCTGGTAATGAGACTGTTATTTCTATTGTGACTAATGATCTTAATGATGGAGATTGCAGTATTAATGAAGCGGACTTAGTGCCTGAACTACCTATATTACCTCTAAGAAATACAGTTATATTCCCCGGTACCAGCTTGCCTATAGCTATTGCCCGTAAGAAGTCTATTAAGTTAGTTAACGATCTTATGCGTAAAAAAGGCAAATTGGTCGGTCTTGTTTGTCAAAAAGATGTTGATACCGAAGATCCGGAATTTGCTGATTTGTATGAAGTTGGCGTAATCGGTGAGATTTTGCGTGTAATAGACCTTCCTGACAGTGACAATATTACAGTTATATTTCAAGGCAAGAAGAGGTTCAAACTTACAGGGTTGACACAAGATAGCCCATATTTGAAAGGAACTTATGAGCTGTTTGATACTATTCCCGTAGAAAAAAATAACAAAGAATACAATATATTGCTGGAATCTATTCGTGATACGATGCTTCAAATCCTTCATATGTATGGAGATCCACCAAAAGATTTTATTCAACGTCTCAAATCTTCGTCAGTAAATCCCGTATTAGTAAATTATTGTTGTACCAATTTGCCCATCTCAGCATCTGAGAAGCAACATTTGTTGGAACTTACAGATGATAAAGAACGCGCTTATCAATTGTTGATAACAATGAACCGTGAAAATCAAATGATGGAAATGAAAATGGACATACAGATGAAGACGCGGGACGAATTGAATCAACAACAAAAAGAATATTTTCTGCAACAACAGCTCAAAACTATTCAGGATGAACTTGGAGGCAACCCTCAACAGGCTGATGTAGAGGAATTTCGTTTAAAGGCAGCAAAAAAGAAATGGTCTAAGGAAGTAGCAGAGATATTTGAAAAAGAATTAACTAAACTTGAACGTCTGCACGTACAAGCACCAGATTACTCAATACAATATACTTACATTCAGACTATTCTTGATTTGCCATGGAATGAGTATACGAAAGATAATTTTAATCTGAAACATGCTCAAAAAATATTGGATCAAGACCATTACGGTTTGGATAAGGTGAAAGAACGTATAATAGAACATTTAGCCGTATTGAAGCTAAAAGGAGATATGAAGTCTCCTATAATATGTCTTTACGGACCTCCCGGGGTGGGAAAAACTTCTCTTGGCAGATCTATAGCTAAGGCGTTGAATCGTAAATATGTACGCGTTTCTTTGGGAGGACTGCATGATGAATCTGAAATCAGAGGACATCGCCGCACATATATCGGGGCAATGCCGGGACGTATCATTCAAAATATATTGAAAGCCGAATCATCAAATCCGGTCTTTGTATTGGATGAAATAGATAAAATCGGATCAGATTTCAGAGGCGACCCTTCTTCAGCATTATTGGAAGTGTTAGATCCTGAACAAAACTCGACTTTCCATGACAACTATTTGAATATAGATTATGATTTGTCAAAAGTAATGTTTTTGGCTACCGCAAACAATATAAGTTCCATTCCTCAACCATTGCTCGATAGAATGGAACTGATAGATATCAGTGGATATATAATCGAAGAAAAGGTCGAAATTGCGCGTCGTCATTTGATTCCGAAACAAATTGAGAATCACGGCTTATCAAAAGATGCTATCGAAATTCCGAAGAAAACCATTGAATATATCGTAACCAATTATACACGTGAATCCGGCGTAAGAGAATTAGACAAAAAGATCGCCAAATTGATGCGTAAAGTTGCATTGAGAGTAGCTTCAGAAAAGGAATACGACAAAACTCTCAAAATCGAAGACGTGCATGATTACCTCGGAGCGGTCGAATATACGAAAGACGCATATCAAGGTAATGATTATGCAGGAGTAGTAACCGGATTGGCGTGGACTTCGGTTGGAGGTGAAATTCTTTTCGTAGAAACGTCTTTGAGTAAAGGCAAAGGAGGAAAGCTCACTCTTACCGGAAACTTGGGTGATGTGATGAAAGAATCCGCGGTTCTTGCCTTAGAGTATATTCGTTCTCACAGTCAATATTTAGGAATAGAAGATGATATATTTGAGAATTGGAATGTACACGTACATGTACCTGAAGGAGCTATCCCTAAAGATGGTCCTTCGGCAGGTATTACGATGGTGACTTCTTTAACTTCGGCTTTCACCCAAAGAAAAGTAAAAGCTAATTTAGCAATGACCGGTGAAATTACTCTTAGAGGGAAGGTATTACCGGTAGGTGGAATCCGTGAAAAAATACTTGCGGCAAAACGCGCCGGAATAAAGGAAATTATTTTGTGTAAGGATAATAAAAAAGACATTGATGAAATAAAGCCCCTATATCTTAAAGGTCTAACCTTCCATTATGTAGAGGATATTAAAGATGTATTGGATATTGCTTTACTGAAAGAAAAAGTTAAAAATCCTCTTGATTTAAAAGTTAAAGAAGAAAAGAACGATAAGATAAATTAAGATATTTAAATAGGGTGCAGACTTTCATCTGCACCCTATTTTTTTGTTAGAGTAATGGTATCGAAATAAATAAAAGCTTATAAATATAATTTAAACTTATGCCTTTATATTGGTATTGTTCTGTTTTTTCAGTTGGGCAGCTCTAATTTATTAGCATACCCATAATTTAATGGTTTATTGTTGTTGGTCGATGATAACTATCTAAAATGGCTTTTCAAAAAATGATTCTTTAGTTTTAAAAACATCTATTTACACCTTAATTTTGCGTATCATATTATGCCCTTCCTATTCTGCTTTTACAATAGTTCAAATCGTTAGTTCATTCAATTAATCAATGACAAGCGAACACTTCTTGTCTATTTTGCGTTTTCGACTTTCACAGCTTAAAATTGGGGCGTCAATCAAATGGCTACCGAATCGACACTATTGGATAAAATTAATTATTAGAACTCAACACACTTTTTTATTTGTATTTGCGCCAAATTCGATAGCCGGAGTAAGTTATGGATGGTGAAAGCATATTGCGTCAATAATATTTCATAAAGTAATGTTATTGTACGTTTTTTATTTAGCTTAATTGGTTATCAGCTACCGAACTGACACAAACAATTTTCTTTTGATAGGAATTTTATTTAATAAACATGGTAGTCTTCATTTTTTTTAATTTAGCAGTTATTAACTTTTAGTTTGGTGAAAAAAACAATGCTTATTTTTGAAAAAAAATCATTTCAAAAAAATCATTTCAAAATATGATATATTGATTATTGAATATATTTTGTTATTCATTTTTTAATTTTTAGGGATAATAAAAAATCCGTTATTAGGTAAATAAATTTATTATTTTATTAATGAATCTTTTGCAAAATATAGTTTACATATAATAGTATGATTTGTAAACTTGATCTTGTTAAGGATAAGACAAAGTTAGGTTTTAAATATAAATAAATAAATAATTAATACACAAAATTTTAACAAATTCTTTAAAAGATAAACGGCTCAAATCAAGTTAGATAGGATTTATTTTCACAAATCATCTACCAAATAAGCAAAATTCAATTAACTTTAAAACGATTTTGATTGTTAATTAAGTAATAGTTTCTAATTTTTATCAATTGTACCAATGAATAATCATATTGGAAAAAAAGTAAAAGAATTTCGTGAAGCTCTTGATATTTCGCAAGGAGAGTTAGGAAAAAGAATAGGTTTAACCCAACAAGCTATCTCCGTACTCGAAAATCAAGACGCAATAGATGATGATAGGCTGAAAGCTATTTGGAAAGCGTTAAATCCCGATTTTAATTTATTAAAAAAATTCCCAAACAGAATCGATAATCAGCAAATAACTATTATTGACAATCAATCCGGAGCCGTAATCAATCAAATTGAAAGTATTTCAGGAGATTATAATAACCACCCTTTAGAAAAATTAGCGGAATTCGCCGATAAACGCGTCGAAGATATTAAACAACTTTTAGAAAAAGAAACAAAACAAATTGAATTGATTCGCGCTCAGTATATGGAAACAATGCCTAAACTCGCAAAGTTGGAAATTTATGAAAAGCAGATCATCGAATTAAAAGAAAAATTGGCGAAATATGAAAATAATTAACGAACAGTATAAATAATTTAATTGTTTCGCTTATTAATCTGACTTTCTATCCGAAAAGGTCGACCATAAATTGTGAGATAGGTAAACATGGAATTCGGTCGTAAAATCGTTATTTTTCACAACGTTATTTATTGTATTTCAAGCATTTATCCGAAATTATGAAGCATGCAAATATTTTTTATTAGCTTTGTAATGATAGCGCAATAATTATCGTTGTATCTAAAAACAAGGAATTTATCTACAAATATCAAATCCCAATGATTTAATTATGGGTAATGAACTGAAATGATGATAAAGAATCATAATCTTGCTATTTGCAATAATAAATGAGCATAATTTTTCATAATAAGGCAGAAGATTACCCGACGAAATTGGTCAAAATACCTTATGAAGATGTATCTTTCGGTTTTGAACTAATAGATTTCGACAATGACAACAATCTAATCTTACACATTATCAAATATATGAACAAAACACATAATAAGATTGCTCCTAAGTATTTTTTCAAATTATTTGCCTGCAATTATAATATCTAATGGGTATATATGTTATCATTATTATATTGATATACTTTGGTTTGTTATTATTGATTTCGCATTTTACAAGTAAGAAATCTGACAATCAAACATTTTTTCTCGG
>CALYRA010000171.1 GCA_945292135.1 uncultured Dysgonomonas sp. | reverse complement strand
CAAATCAATGATTTGTTCTTTTTCATCTTCAGTAAGAGTTGGTGTTTCAGCTGTTGTACCTAAAACAACTAAATAGTCTATTCCATTTTTGAGTTGGTAATCGACAAGCCTTGACAAAGCATCATAATCGACACTTTCATCTTCTTTGAATGGAGTTATCAGAGCAACTCCCATACCTCTAAGGTTTATTCTTGGCATAAAATCAAGCTAAAGTTTTTTCGGTAAAGGCTTTTATTTAACCTTATACAAAGGTAAAAATTATTTATTTAGCTTCGTATGTTCGATAAATAAAATTTTATTTGAGTGAAAACCTCATTTACTGTCATATTATCTTTGCGATGCAAGATAAAATCATAAAGTCGATGGTCAGATTCAGAAGTTCCGATACTAAATTTTGCCGTATTTTTAGACAATAAATATTGAAGAGCATAATGTTTCTCTGTTGTTAAATCTATTATAGTATCATAAATTTGTGATTCAAATACTGCCATTAATTCTTTGCTGATCGAACCTATACTAGATACATCTTTGCTGGTTATCGTTTGTAAAGAGAGTGATTGCCTTTTACTTGGTATCGCATTTTTATCAGGGTCGAATGTCCATAAAAAAACGCGTTTCCCCATGCTATCCAATTCCTTAGCTATTGATATTATATTATTTAAGTCATTGTAGTCAAATAATATAAGTATATTTCGCATACTGCCCATACTAAGAAAAGTGTGCTGACGTTCATTCTTCTTGATGGATGATTCGATTTTTCTATTTCTTAAAAATTTGAACATATTTATGCAGCTTTTTATTTTATCAATTCCAAGAAGTCATTTTCATTAATAATAGAAATTCCTAATTTTTGGGCTTTCTCCAATTTTGAAGGTCCCATATTATCTCCCGCCAAAATGTAACTTGTCTTAGAAGAAATAGAGCCACTGTTTTTTCCGCCGTTTTGTTCTATTATTGCTTTATATTCATCACGCGAATGTTTTTCAAATGTACCACTTATAACAATTGTCAAGCCCTTTAGTTTATCCGTTTGTTTTGAAATAATATCTTCACTCAATTCAAATTGTAAGCCTTGTTTTTTTAGTTCTTCAATAATAACGATATTTTTTTCTTCGCTAAAGTATTTAACCACGCTTTGAGCTATTTTATCACCAATTTCATCTACTTGCATTAAGCTGTCAACATTTGCGTTTATTAAGAAATCGATTTTATGAAAAGCCGACGCTAATTTTTTAGCAACTGTTTCGCCCACATATCTTATCCCTAATGCAAACAGAACACGTTCGTAGGGTACTGATTTCGAATTTTCTATACTGTTAAGTAAATTATCAGTACTTTTTTCACCCCAACGCTCAAGTTGGGAAATCAGTTCATCACGCCTGTTTTTTAAAGTATATAAATCTGCCACATTCCGTATATAACCTTTTTCATATAATTGCTCAATTGTTTCAGGTCCACATACAATATTCATTGCTCTACGGGTAATAAAATGTTCCATCCGACCTTTAATTTGTGGAGGACATTCTGTATCATTCGGACAGTAATATATGGCTTCGCCATTACCTTTTGTCAATAGTGTACCGCATTCGGGACATATTTTAATAAATTGAACTTTTTCGCCGAATAAATCTCTTTTTGATAAGTCTACTTCTGTTATTTTGGGAATTATTTCCCCGCCTTTTTCTACTGAAACCCAATCGTTGATATGAAGATCCAGTTGATTGATATAATCTTCGTTGTATAGTGATGCGCGTTTAACAGTTGTTCCGGATAATTTTACAGGCTCAAGGTTAGCAACAGGTGTAACCGCTCCAGTTCTTCCCACTTGGTAAGAAACGGATAATAGACGTGTGAGCGCTTTCTCAGCCTGAAATTTGTATGCTATTGCCCAACGTGGAAATTTAGATGTAAATCCTAAATTACGTTGTTGAGTAAGAGAGTTTACTTTCAAAACAATACCATCGGTTGCAACCGGTAAATTCTTACGTTCAATGTCCCAATGATTTATAAAATCGAATACATCGTTCAATGATTTACATTTTTTTGTTGCTTTTGATATTTTAAAACCCCATTCCTGAGCTTTAAGTAAATTTTCATAATGCCCGTCAGTCGGAAGATTCTCACCTAACATATAATATAAAAATGAATCAAGTTTTCGCGAAGCGACGATTTTAGGATCCTGTTGTTTTAGTGTTCCTGAACAAGCATTGCGGGGATTTGCGAACAATTGTTCTTCTTGATCGGCACGTTCTTTGTTTAATTGATCGAAAACAGACCAAGGCATCAATATTTCTCCTCGTATTTCAAATTCGTCAGGAAAATCATTTCCGTGCAATTTCAATGGTATACTGCGTATGGTTCGTACGTTGGCAGTCACGTCATCCCCTTGAATACCATCGCCGCGGGTAACAGCTTGTATTAATTCACCTTTAATATAAGTAAGCGATATAGATACTCCATCGTATTTTAATTCGCAAACAATTTCAAAATCACTGTTCAAGCCTTTTTGAACACGCTCGTAAAAGTCTTCAACCTCTTCTCTCGAATATGTATTTCCTAAAGAGAGCATGGGATATTTGTGCGTAACTTGCTTGAATGTTTTATTAATATCGCTTCCTACCCTTTGTGATGGTGAATTAGGATCAAAATATTCAGGATATTGATTTTCAAGACTTGATAACTCTTTTAATTTTAAATCGAAATCATAATCAGATATGGTAGGATTAGATAATACATAATAATTATAATTATGCATATTTAATTCTTCTCGTAACGCTTCTATCTTTTTTTTCGGGGAATTATTCATCTGTTCATTAATATGTAGATAACAAATATACAATAAATATTATATTGAATAAGAAATTATAATCGAAAACGAAATTCATTTTATATGTAATTTAGATAAATTTTTTTTGGAACTATCGGTAATAATAAAACATGACTTTATCTATTTATTATATTTTCTCTTTCTGTAAATGAAAACGCTTCCCATTAATAAAAACATAAATAAGATCGGAATACCAATATTTAAGGCTCCGTATATATTTTGTTTTTCATATACAGTTTTTCTATTTAAAGTATACGCATTTTGTTGTTTTATACGAAGATTCATCCTATCTTCCATATCTGTAAGCCAATTTACGGCGTTGACAATGAAATCACGATTTCCGAATTGTTGCCCCGAATTTATATCATAACCCATGGGTAATATTTGTATATCAGCGTTACGCCTTTTTACTTCATTGACAATGATTCTGGATGATGATACGACAATCATACGTGTTGGCTTGCTATTTTTTTTTTGCTGTTTGTCATTTACTACATCTGGCGGAATTTGTCTGTTCGTAAAGGCGGAATTAAAAACACCCTCTAGTGATACAGCAAGAGGAATAAATGATTGATCGAAATAATTAGGATTAGCTTGTATTTCGGTTACTTCATAATTTATTGGTTCCGGAACTTTTATTATATGGGAATTATCCGAAGTAGTTAGCAATATTTTTTTTTCGGTGTCATTAGATGAATTAACTATATCAATCGAACTGCCAAAGGCTGATTTTACATCTCTAATATTTCTTGTTATCGGATGATCATAAGAAGGAATAAGTATTGGCATATAGTAGCATGGAATTAAGGCTGGTTCTGCGTTTTTATTTTTTTCAGTTACTATAAAAATTTGCGAACACTGTGTATCTTGTAATATATTACTGTTTATTCGCACTCCGTAGGAAAATAATAAATCGTCTAAGTTCGAATTGTTTTTTATACTCGCGGAATAACCGCCATCAACCAACCATAGAACTTTACCTCCATTCATTATGTATTGGTCAATTATATATTTCTCTGTTTCGGTAAATTGATTGATCGGACCGGCAATAATAATAGCTTCAAATTCATTTAAGTCGGAGACGTTGTTGCCTATTTGTCCCCTGTTAATAGTATAATATTTCGATAATAATTCTTCCGCATCATATACATATTCCTGACTCCATTCGTGATGTCCTTCGATGAAGGCAATAGAACGTGATTTCTTTTGATTCAAGATAGAAATAGCGTCAATAAATTCAAATTCAAGATTTTCGGCTGATACATTTAAATTTTCATCCGCTGTATATCCCGGTATATTTTTAAGTAAAGAAACAATTAACGTGTCTTTATTGCTGACAATTTGGGCATAAGGATATATTGTTTTTTGACTTACTTTACCTTCACGATTTGTTTCGGTTAACATGATACCCGGCATATTATGTGCTGTCATGTAATCCAAATGATCTTTTCCGCCTACATAAGGATTTATAAATTTTATATCAAAACAATTATTTCCATAGTTGTTGAAATCTGAAATTAATTCTTCTGTCGAATTTCTTAAATACTGAAAACCAGCGTTTAATTCTCCATCTAAATATATGTTGACAGATATTTTTTTATTGTGATCTTTGATGTCTGATAAAATTTTTTTCGAATAATCGCTTAAAGTATAGCGTTTGTCAGGCGTAAAATCAAAACGAATATTAGGAACAATTAAAAAAATGATATTTAAAACCAAAATAAGGAAAATATATTTTCTTATTTTAATGTTAGATCTTTTTATAAAGAATAAAGCAAGTACATAGAATACTATTACATAATTGAATATCACTATTAGATTCTTTGTTTCAAAGACTCCTCTTAGCATAAGTTTGTAGTGGTGGGATAATCCGAATGAAGAAATCATAAACTGAGT
>CALYRA010000170.1 GCA_945292135.1 uncultured Dysgonomonas sp. | reverse complement strand
CGCCTTGTTTAACCTCAATTTGAACAATTTTGCCCGAAGTCAATGCTTTCACTTCCTCAATGCCATAATAGGTTTGGATGAAGCAAACAACATCACCTTCTTTCACTGTCGTACCAATCACCGGAGCTGAAGAAACATCATCAACATCTACCTGCCAAATAATTTGTCCGGTAATTGTAGCTTGTAATGGTTTCGCATTAGGATATTTAGCCTGAATCGCTTCCGCATCAAAACGTGGTACTTCAACTACTTCACGAGTTATTACAATTGGAGCTCCCGCTTTTTCTTTAGCGGCTTCCAAATCTTTATTGAAACGTTCTTTCGCCAACCCTGATTTATAATCACGATATTGACGATCATGCATAGCCAACTCGAATAGTTCTTCATCATCCTGACCATATTCCCATCCATTTTCATCCATTTCTTTGCGGAATGTGTCTAATGCGTCAGGATATTCGTCTTGAGGGTTTCCTGTAAAGAATTCGAAGTTTTTAGATTTAGCTAATTCTATAATTTCGGGATCAAGTTTGCCCGGAAGCTGACCTGATCTACCTAAAATCATACCCCAACTATCTTTGTCTATATTGGAGAAACGAGGTTGACCTTGCGCCATTGAGAATATATTCATCAAAGCGATATTTTTGGTATATTGGCTAAATGGCGTTACCAATGGTGGATATCCAAGTTTAGGCCATATATATTCTACTTCTTCGAACAATTGAACTACTAATTCTTGTAATGAAACTTCTGCTTTTCCATTATTACGTAAAGCGGAATTGATAGCCGGATGCATAGTGCGTAAATCCGCCATCATAGATCCCATCATACCACCGGGTAATCCGCAACCTACAAGCAAAGAGTTTAAGAATTTGTTTGAAGGGTCTATGAAATATCCCAAGAAATCATCTATAAACTCTTGTGTCAATGCACGGGCTTCCATATAAGCCTTCATATTGATATCAGGTACGCTAAATCCTGCGTCTTTCAACATTGCTTGTATCGTAATAATATCCGGATGCACCATACCCCAAGCTAATGGTTCGATTGCGGTATCCAAATATTCTGCTCCCGCGCGAGCTACTTCAAGCATTGATGCTACTGAAAAACCGGGACCGGTATGACCATGATATTCAATCGGAATATTCGGATGACGATCTTTAAGAGCCTTTACCAATTTTCCCAAAAACGCAGGTCGTCCTATTCCTGCCATATCTTTTAAACAGAATTCATCAGCGCCAAAGTCAACTAATTTATCTGCAAATTGGACATAGTAATCAACAGTATGAATCGGTGAGTGTGTTATACATAAAGCTGTTTGAGAAATCATTCCGGCTTCCTTAGCATATTTCACTGACAATTCAAGGTTACGAGCATCATTCAATCCATCAAACGAACGAGAGATATCTGTACCTTGCGCTTTCTTCACCTTAAACATCAATTGACGTACATCTTTTGGAACGGGGAACATACGTAATGCATTCAATCCTCTTTCAAGCATGTGCGTCTGAATACCAACATCGTTAAATGGCTGTGTCCATTGACGTACAGACGTGTTTGGATTTTCACCATACATTAGGTTAACCTGCTCGAACGCTCCACCATTTGTTTCTACACGAGCAAAACATCCCATATCAATAATAACGGGAGCAATTCTGACCAATTGGTCTACACGCGGTTGATATTTACCTGACGATTGCCACATGTCACGATAAACAAGGCTAAATTTAATTTCTCTTCCCATACTTTCTTATTATTCTATCTAGGTTCAGAAGAAAGGTTAACTTTCCCCCTTAAATCGATTAATTCGTTTTCTAAAATCTCTCTTACAAATTTAACTTTTATAATTCAAAAAAACAGAAATTTTAGCGACGAAAAATAGATATTTTTATATAAAAAAATTAAGGTTTTGTTTTTTTTAGAATTTAGGTTAAGATACTGCACAAAGAGCTTAAAAATGAGCAAAATATTTCTATCGGATTTATTCATATTTTCTTTCTGCCTGAAAAAAACTCGTATTTAAATCCGACTTTCGTTCTCTTCCAACTTTTGCAATTATATACCAATTCATTCACAAGGAGAAGGCGAGAAATAAACATTTACTATCACGTTCGCTATGTTTTTGTTTGAAATATCACCTTTTACAATCAATTTTTTTAATCATTTTTATATTTCGATAGATATTAATTAAATGTAATCTTTTAACAGCTTTGTATTTTACTCTATAAGAAAATCCAATCTTTCAAATCTATTCTTTTATCGAGTAAATTAAACTAATTAATAATCAGTTTATAACAAAAAAAGACGTCACTTTATTAAGCAACGCCTCTCCTATTTTAATTATAAAAATTATTCTTATTTTAAAGCCTCATCCATTGCAGCTGCAGCCCGACGTCCATCACCCATTGCAAGGATGACTGTAGCTCCTCCACGAACAATATCACCTCCCGCATAAACTTCTGCCAAATCCGATTGCATCGTATCTTGATTGACAATAATCGTACCCCATTTACTAACATTCAAACCTTTGAAGGTAGATGGGATAAGAGGGTTAGGAGATACGCCGACACTGACAATAACTTGATCGACATCTATCCATTCAGTTGCTCCTTCAATTTCGATAGGTCGACGACGACCCGAAGCGTCAGGTTCTCCAAGTTCCATTTTTTGAAGCAACATTCTTTGTACGCGACCATTCTCGTCTCCTTCGTATCGTATCGGATTATGAAGGGTTAAAAATTCTACTCCTTCTTCTTTAGCATGTTTAACTTCTTCTAAACGTGCTGGCATTTCTTCTTCCGAGCGGCGATAAACGATAATCGCTCTTTCTGCGCCCAAACGACGGGCTGTACGGACAGCATCCATGGCTGTATTTCCTGCTCCGATGACTGCAACTTTTTTACCTTTCTGTATGGGCGTATCGCTTTCATCGTTGGCGGCATCCATCAGATTGACACGTGTCAAGAATTCATTGCATGACATCACTCCTATCAGATTTTCGCCCGGAATATTCATGAAGTTTGGCAATCCTGCTCCACTGGCTACAAAAATACCTTTAAAGCCTTCTTCCAATAAATCTTCTCGCGAAATTGTCTTACCTACAATACAATCTTTTTCAAATTTGACTCCCATTTTGCGTAAAGTATCTATTTCGGTTTCTACAATTTCATTGGGCAAACGAAATTCGGGTATACCGTATTTCAGTACGCCACCTATGTCATGTAACGCTTCAAATACTGTAAGATCATAACCTAGTGTTGCAATATCGACCGCAAATGCCAGTCCTGCGGGTCCTGATCCTACGACTGCTATCTTAATTCCATTTTTAGGAGCTAATTCGGGTATAGAAATATTACCACTCAAACGTTCATAATCGGCAGCAAAACGTTCCAAATAACCTATGGCTACCGGTTCTTTTTTCATCCTCTGAATATAGATACATTTAGATTCGCATTGTTTTTCCTGAGGGCAAACCCGTCCACAAACTGCGGGCAAGGCGCTCGTTTCTTTCAATACTCGCGCGGCTTCCAAAAATTCGCCTCTTTCGATATTTTTAATAAATGTCGGTATATTGATATTTACAGGACAGCCGGTAACGCACGATGGGTTTGGGCAGTCAAGACATCTGCCGGCTTCATATATAGCTTGTTCTTTCGTCAATCCTAAGTTTACTTCCTTTTTCAATTCATGACTACGTAATTCCGGGTCTAATTCGGGCATATGTACACGAGAACGTTCTGTACGTTCTCTGGCTTTCATTCCTCGACGCAATTCATCACGCCATGCGTCGTTGCGAAGTTCGGCTATATTATTTTGTTGTTCCATCTTATTCTATCAAGTTTAGTTTTAGTTGTATGCTCTCAATCTCATCAGCATTTCGTCAAAATCAACTTCATGCGCATTAAATTCAGGACCATCAACACATACAAATTTTGTTTGACCGCCTATAGATATACGACATGCGCCACACATGCCTGTACCATCAACCATAATCGTATTGAGCGAAGCCATAGTGGGTATTTCATATTTCTTGGTTAGTATAGATACGAATTTCATCATAATAGCTGGTCCGATAGTCACGCAAAGGTCTACTTTTTCATTATTAATAACCTTTTCGATACCATTCGTTATTAAACCTTTTTGTCCGTAAGAACCATCATCTGTCATTACTATTAATTCATCCGAATATTCCGCCACTTGTTTTTCCAAGATTACTAAATCTTTAGTGCGGGCAGCCAATACGGAAATTACACGGTTCCCGGCTTTTTTCATAGCTTCTATTATAGGCAGCATTGGAGCAACTCCTACTCCACCTCCTGCGCAAATAACTGTTCCGTATTTTTCAATGTGAGTGGCTTGACCTAATGGTCCTACAACGTCTGTTATATAATTACCGACGTTAAGGTTACATAATTTTTTAGTTGATGCTCCTACGGCTTGAATTACTAAAGTAATTGTTCCTTTTTCAATATTTGACGATGCGATAGTAAGCGGTATTCGCTCTCCTTTGTCGCCTACACGAACTATTACAAAGTGTCCCGCTTTACGGCTGCGAGCTATTAGCGGAGCTTCTACTTCAAACTTCACTACATTAGCCGAAAAATACTCTTTATCTACAATCTTATTCATTTAAAATAATTGATTAATCCAAAACAATGATGATATTGCTATTATAATCCGCAGAATCACATCCAATGAATGGTTGTAAACCTGTTTTCTTCGTTAAGCTGATCTTGATAGATGTCGTCCCAAAATAAAATAGAGAAAT
>CALYRA010000169.1 GCA_945292135.1 uncultured Dysgonomonas sp. | reverse complement strand
AAAAATTATAACTATACTATATAAAAATATAAAAAAATAAACATTTAATATTTGGACAACCTGATCTTTTGCTTATAAAGCCATCATTGCTTTTACATATGAATATAAGTATAATATTGAAACCAATCGTAAATATAACCACATATCTAAGTCGGGAAATAAATGTATTGGCAATGATGACCTTTAAAAAGACTATTAAATAAATAATTAACTCCCAGTGTACATATAATCATATAATTAAATTCTAGTTACTTATATTAAAATCTTTCACATATAAAAACTTTTTATGAAATAAAAACTTCATTTTTTTTTCTTAGGTTCATAACAAGTTCCCGCTGTTTTTTAAAAAAATGAGTTCTTCCGTAATCATTGCATTGCGTGATTAATGTCGAGTATTTTTTCAAAGATCTTATCCATTCATACTGTGCATTACAAAAATCTTTATTAAAAGATATTATAGATTCCACCGAGTTGATCCATAATTGCAAACAACGATTACAATCGTATTCTAAAAGTGAACAATTAGATTCGATATTGATATTCGATAAATAAATATCTAATTTTATACCCGAAGAATGATACCCTTTAATCGCAATCATTTCCAATGAATCTAAGAAACCTAGAAATTCTTCCTGCAATAACTGAAAATCGTTTTCAGACAATAAATCTCGTTTATAATAATAGCAAACTTCTTTGAGAAGGGGTTTAAGAATATTATAGTCTAAGATTACGGTTTGTTTTTCTATTTTCTTATAATTATAAATCACGTTTTTTATAGCCGCGACAATATTTGATGGTAAAATAAAATCCCGAAAATAAGGTGTATCATAATCATCATGTTTTTGAAAAAACCATTTATAATATCCAAGTTTTGCAATCGTAAGATGTGATGTTGACGAAATATACGGCAAACGATTTGCTGTTGTTATGATATTCACATCCTTGTATTTCCTAACATTTTCTAATATTGAAGCAATCCGATATATTTCATCCGCATATAAATTAGGAAAATCTTTCTTCTTATTGCTTGTATTTTCCTGATAAATATCATTGCTATCATTTATATGGTTAATCAATTCATCCAAAGAAAAACCCATACGTACAGATATAGTCGCGATTTCTTCAAAACTAAATGGAATTTCACCTCTAAGTCTCCTATAAACAGATTGGCGTCCAATATTCAAAAAAGACATTAATGAAGGAATAATTTCCTTTTCATTACGTATTGAATTTCGGATTGCGGATAGTACAATATCATTTATGGATTTTTTCATGTTAATTTTTCATTCAACATTGGATAAAATTCTCTAGTGCAAAGAAATCATATTTAGAGTGAATTAATCTGTTCAATTTTGATAATAAAACTCTTTATATTATCAATATCATATATGAAAACAGACAAATCAACCACGCATTTTAAAATTATGATACAATTATTAAGAAAAATATACATAAAAGATATTGTTTGTAACAAAATGTATCATTTTGAATCAAAAAAAGATACACCACCTTTTTTCAATAATAAAAACTAGAGAATTAATAAAAAGCTCTATGTATTTTGGAGTTTTATTTAGTATAAATACAAGATTTACATATAATTATACCACCAAATCGTGCTGCAACCTAATTTTACGAACTATTTACTTTATTTAAACATTCTTTTTAATCACTTACCATCTTTTGTATGTTCTTTATTTGGTTTGTAGGTCTCACATTTTTTTGTTCCTTTGTTTATTAATAGCAGCAAATATAAGCGAGATATTTAGACCTAACAAAGAATTTATGAAAAAAAACTCACCGATAAAAATAAGAATTTTACAATATATTAAATATAAGGGAATTAGTAAATATAAATTTTATAAAAATACTGATATTACGAGGGGTATATTAGATCAAGAGAATGGAATAAGCGAGGATAATATAACAAAATTTCTCGCTCAATATAATGATATTTGTTTAGAATGGCTTTTTACCGGTTCAGGAGAAATGCTAAAAGAAAAAAAAGATAATACAGAAAGTCATTCTTTATTTGATCTTATACAAACAAAAGATAAAGAAATAAGGTTACTGAATAGAATAATTGAAGATAAGAATACTATAATCAAATCCAAAGACGAAATAATATTAAATTTAAAGGATAAAATTAGATATTTGGAGGATAAAAATAAATAATTTCAACATTAGATCATATATATTCTAAATTAACATATGATTTATCTCATATAGTCATTTTTATTTCAAATTAAGACATATTAATAACTAAATAAAAATTAAATATTAAATAAATTAACTATCAGAAATAATTTCTTAAACCAAATATTTGTTAATTGAATTTTCTTTTATATTTTTGCTTCCGAAATAAGAATTACTAACCCTTAAAAATTAGAGAAAGGGTATAATTATGTTGGTCAAAAAATAGAACACAAAGCAAAGGAAACTAATTTGGTTTATCGGGATGATGAACCTGACAGTATTTAAATATATCTATCATGATTTATGGCTGCAAAGTTGATAGATAATGGTTAGTTTCAAAATCATCAAAAAAATTTATTATTTATTGATATATCAGCTTTGACAGGATTATTTTATCCTTTTGGCTGCGCTGTATCACAATCTAATTATAGTATAATGGACAATGCCTCAAAAGAACAGGATTGGATTATGTCATGCAATCTTCATCCTAAAAGATGGAAGACTCGGCGTAAACGTACTGCTTCTGATAAACAAATAATAAGTCTTTATTTAGAACTTAATCAAATTAGGAAAATTATTTCCGAAATGGAATATGAAGAGCTTGAAAAACCGATACAAAAGGGATATAAACGTCAATTCGAACTTAAAGAAGATGTTAGGCGAGGAAAAGACGCAGACTTTTTTCAAAGAATATTAAACAAAATAAATACGATTCAATATAGCCGAGATAAACAATTTAAAAAGGTAAGATCAAGACGTTTGAGTAAATATAAATACAGAAAAAGAAATAATCCTTCGTTATTAGACCTTACCGAAAAACAATTTAAAAACTTGGAAGAAAGAGAAAAAATCTACTTCTACCCAATAGAAATTTATTATCCCAATACAAAACTTTGGGTAACAAGATTTCGATTTGTAATGCCTTGGCTTTTTGAAATGCGTATTCGTCCCAACCTATTTACCAAAGTTCAAAAACGTAATTGGGAAGCGGAACAAAGAGAAAAAGAGATTGAATCATTACTTTTCACAAAAAGACGATTTACAAAAACGGAGAAGACACGAAAAGTATACAGCTGGTATTTAAAGGATGAATGGTATTATCGTCCACCAATGGAAAATCCTCTCCGCAACAAACCATTGCATGAAGTAATGGAAGAATATAATAAAGAAAAACAATTATGGACATACGACCTAAAGATTTAAGCAAAATAGGATATACCAATAATATAGCGCGAAGCTTAGCGATAAACATTATAAATAAACATTGCAAACATAATACGAAAGAACAAATCTTAGTGACACTTTACGACTTATTGCAATATCCTGACAAATACAAAGAAAATGATGTATGGAATAAGTTGGCAGAACATTTTTCACCAACTATCGTCGACAAACAATTCACTTCATATGATTTATTAAATGAGCCATTACCATACATAACTTATGGCGGTAAGTTTATAGAGAGTCAAGCCAAACAACAAATGGAATTAGCTATGCGATTACCTATTACCCTTGCAGGAGCTTTGATGCCTGACGCGCATGCCGGATACGGATTGCCTATAGGAGGCGTATTGGCAGTCGAAAACGCTGTAATACCCTATGCTGTTGGAGTAGATATAGGATGTAGGATGAGCTTGACCGTTTTTGATGTTAAAACAGATTATCTGAATCGTTATTCGCACCAGATCAAAGAAGCCCTGAAAGAATTTACTCATTTCGGTATGGATGGAGGATTGACTTTTAAGCAAGAACATGAAATATTGGATAGACCTGAATTTCAACTCACTCCCCTACTCAAACAACTACATGGAAAGGTTATCCGTCAATTGGGTTCATCCGGAAGCGGTAATCATTTTGTCGAGTTTGGCGAAATATCTTTAATTGAAGATAATATATTAAAACTTCCGGCAGGAGATTATATGGCATTACTCTCCCATTCAGGTTCGAGAGGGATGGGCGCAGCAATTGCTCGTCAATATAGCGATATAGCCAGAGAAGTTTGCAAGTTGCCGAAAGAGGCTCAACAATTTGCTTGGTTGGGATTAGATAGCGAAGCAGGACAGGAATATTGGATGAGTATGAATCTCGCCGGCGATTTTGCTCAAGCATGTCACGAGAGAATTCACATAAACTTATCCAAAGCACTTGGATTAAAAGCGATTGCAAATGTAAATAATCATCACAATTTTGCTTGGCGTGAAGAAATTGCCCCTAATAAGTATGCGATTGTACATCGTAAGGGAGCTACTCCTGCAGGTAAAGGCATTGCGGGATTTATTCCGGGAAGCATGGCAACACCGGGTTATCTTGTATGCGGAAAAGGTTTACAAGAATCACTTAATTCCGCATCACATGGAGCAGGACGAGCAATGTCGAGGCAAAAAGCGAAAGAACAATTTACCAATTCGGCAATGAAGAAACTACTTTCGCAACAGAATGTAACTTTAATAGGCGGAAGCGTGGAAGAAATGCCTTTAGCATATAAAGACATTGACAGAGTTATGCCAGCACAAGAGTCATTAGTAGAGATTCATGGCAAATTTAAGCCACGAATAGTCAGGATGAACAAAGAA
>CALYRA010000168.1 GCA_945292135.1 uncultured Dysgonomonas sp. | reverse complement strand
GTAAAGCCTGTAAAAAGCTAAAAACTTTCGATCTGTCCGGGTGTGAAATCTATACATCTTGCGAACCATGCCCGATGTGCCTGTCAGCCATCTATTGGGCGCATATCAAAACCATATATTACGGATGTACGAAACATGACGCAAAAGATATTGGTTTCGACGACTCATTTATTTATGAACAAATAGAACTGGAACCTGAGAAACGGAGTATTCCTGCTAAACAGATATTACATAAAGAAGCTTTGTCCGCTTTCAAAATGTGGAATGAAAAAGAAGACAAAACTGAATATTGATTAATGGAATACTTTTAACATACTGTTTCAGAATAAGTAAAGTATCCGTAATAAATAAATAAGGATACTTTCATTTTTATGTTAACAACATTTTTATCGGTATATTTTTTTCCTATCTTTGCAACCGAGTCAAAAGAGGAAATCAGAGCATCAATATACATACTGATTCATTGACTTTTAAATATAGGTATATTTAAACTCTCATATGAAAAATAATCTATTCGATAGGTTGAAACCTAAAGAAAGCAAATTCTTTCCTCTTCTGCGCGACATGGCAGAAGTTATAGTTACCGCATCAGACTTAATAATCGATTGTGTTCAAGTTACCAACCATGATGACGCCGTAACGATTTATAAAAAAATAAAAGAACAAGAACACAAGGGTGATAGAATTCAAAATGAAATTTTTGAAGAACTCAATGACACCTTTATTACACCATTTGACAGAGAAGATATAAACTCAATATCCAGTATCAGAGATAATTTAACGGAACTGATAAAAAGATGCTCAAAAAGTATAAGGCTGTACAGCCCCAAAACGATGCCCGAAAGCGCTAAATTACTTGCGTCGCTAGTCCGCGAATCAGGGCAAAACATTCTTGAAGGCGTTGAAGGATTAGCTTCTTTAAAAAAGAAATCAGACGAGATTCGTAATTGTTGCAACAAATTGAAAGAAATTGAATCTAAGGCAGATGATATATATGAGCATTTCATAATTGACTTATTCGAAAACGAAAAAGATGCAGTTGAAGTCATCAAGCTGAAAGATATACTTCATGAATTAGAACGCGCGACTGACGCCGCGGAAATGGTTGGTAAAATTATGAGAACAATAATAATAAAGTATACATAAGGTAACAAACAGATGACTTTACTTATTATAATTATTTTACTTGCTATTCTTTTTGACTTCATTAATGGTTTTCACGACGCAGCAAATTCAATAGCAACAGTAGTTTCAACAAAAGTACTCACCCCTGTCCAAGCCGTTATATGGGCGGCTTCTTTCAATTTCATCGCATTCTTCATAGCCAAGTTCATTATTGGAGGTTTCGGTATTGCCGACACAGTATCTAAAACCGTAGATATGTCATTTATAGCCAATCCGTCACATGTGATTATCGCCGGATTGATGGCAGCTATCATTTGGAATTTGTTAACTTGGAAGTTAGGTATACCATCATCTTCCTCTCATACTCTTATTGGCGGATTTGCAGGAGCAGCGATCGCAGGAGCAGGATTTCATGCTGTACATGCTAGTGTAATAGGTATAATTGTATTATTTATTGTAATCGCGCCTTTGATTGGTATGATCGGAGGTAACATTATCACGATTATTACAATGCATCTCGCCCGAAAAGTTAAACCGAAGAAAGCGGATGCTTGGTTCAAAAATCTACAACTTCTGTCTTCAGCCTTATTAAGTATAGGACATGGATTGAATGACTCGCAAAAGGTAATGGGAATTATTGCCGCAGCCTTGATAGCTTTCTCAAAATCTAACACCAATGTTCACGAATATTTGTATATGGATTCGATGAATGATATGCACGACTGGGTTCCAATAGCTTGTTTTACGGCAATTGCCTTTGGTACTATGTGCGGCGGTTGGAAGATTATGAAAACGATGGGTAATCGTATAACTAAAATCACTCCGGTAGAAGGATTTTGTGCTCAAACTGCTGGTTCTTTGACACTATTTATTACAGAAATACTTCATGTTCCGGTCAGTACAACTCATGTCATAACCGGTAGTATAATTGGGGTAGGATCTGTAAAACGACTTTCAGCAGTTCGATGGGGTGTTACCAAAGACTTACTGGTAGCATGGATACTTACAATACCTGTAAGCGGACTATTAGCTATGTTGTGCTATTATATTCTTGGCATTTTCCTCGATTGAGAAAGACCAAGAATTACGCTCAATCATTCAACCCTAATAAATTCCTGCAAATCATTTGATACAGTTTATCTGATATTGGCGAATCGAATTTTCGCGCGAAGAAGGCATCTGAAATTGATATGTTGTCATAATCCTGTTCGTCTAAAATAGGCGGAGATTGTCCACGTCGATGTTCCCAGATCATAAATCGCAAGCTATCTTGCTGAATCTTGCTTTTAAATTCTTCTGATGTCATCAAGACCGATTGAAAAAGTATCTCTTCCGAACAAAACGTATATTTAAATCTATTTAATATTTAGGGGTGTGATTTAAGATATTCAAGTACATATTTTACTGCTCCTGAAGTAAGAGTCCAGTAAACTATGCCACCATACAATTCGGATAACGAATCGGGTAACTTACGTTTTATCCCGAACAGTTTTTGTAGTAAAACAAAAATTTTAATAGGGAATCGTCCATATCCTCGTCCGTTGAATATTTCATAAGGACTGTAATATTTAATTCTATCGATACCTCCATTTCTCCATTTCTTCGCCGGTAATTTATCTGCTGAAATAAATTCTTTTCCTTTATTTTTCGTCAAAAAATCTGAAATATATTCAGGGCTTTTAATCGGAAAATCCTGCCCTGTAATCATGTGCAAATATTCTATATTTTGATCTTTAATGGCTTCACTTGCCAAATATAATATAGCTTTTAGATGGTCTATACTTCCCCAATTAACCTTATATTTCAGAGAAAGAAGCTTTACTTTCGGATTATTTATTAATGCCTGAATTTCAGCATCCTTATATTTTCGCTTTTTGTCTAAATGTATATAGAAAGTATAGTCATCATTAAAGACTTTTATTGTTTTTTGCAAAAAGTCCAAGTTTTTATATGCTGTGACAAGTATTGCTTGTTTCATGCTTTAAATTATATAATCGACTGATTGTAAAACAAATAATAATCTTCGCATTCTCTCAATCTTTCTTCATTTATAATTTATTATAGAGTTTTGAAGCATAAATACGACGCGATTCATTCTAATCGAATTAAAGCTTTTTCAAATGAATATCTGAATAAATTAGATAGACGTTATAAATAACCAAAACTGACACTAAGTAATCATTCTTTTCTCTTTATCATCTGATAGTAAAAAAACGTTTGTAAAGAAAGGGAAAAATATTGTTTTTAATATACGAAAATGATGTTTCAAAGATATTTCCAATCGTTGGAACAATATCAGCTTGTTTATTTATGCAGGCTTTAAAAATTAAAAACTAAGTACAGATATCCGTACTTAGTTTATCTAATTGTGATTAATTTTCAAATCTGCTTTCTTATTTCAGCGGCTATTTCTTCAAACTCTTGTTGTTCCAATTTCAGTTTCGGATTGGATAATAACATATCCGATTCTTTATTAATGGGAATAAGATGTATATGAGCATGTGGTACTTCCAAACAGATTAACATCACACCTACACGATGAAAAGATATAGCTTTTTCTAAAGCGACAGCGATCTTCTTTGCGAAGATCATCATATCGGCAAGCATATTGTCATCCAAATCAAAAACATAATCGACTTCTTGTTTTGGTATGACAAGCACATGCCCTTTTACCATCGGGTTGATGTCTAAGAAAGCAAAATAGTTGTCATCTTCGGCTATTTTGTATGATGGTATTTCTCCTGCTGCTATTTTACTGAAAATGCTAGCCATAATCTTATATTGAAATATCAACAATTTCAAAAGTCATCAAACCGGACGGAACTTTTATTTCGGCCAAGTCACCGACTTTTTTACCCATCAAGCCTTGTGCGATTGGGGTACTGACGGCAATTTTATTTTCTTTCAGATTGGCTTCGCTTTCAGCAACCAGTGTATATGTCATCTGTTGATTGTTTTTCGTATTCCTGATAGTAACCTTATTCAATATCTGCACTTTATCAGTACCAATTGCGTCTTCATTAATGAGACGAGCATTGGCTAATAATGATTTCAACTGCGCAATTTTAGCTTCTAACAGGCCTTGAGCTTCTTTGGCTGCATCATATTCAGCATTTTCCGATAAATCACCTTTGTCTCTCGCTTCTGCAATTTGACGCGAAATAGCCGGTCTATCAACTGTCTCGAGTGTGTTAATCTCTTCTTTCAGCTTCTTATAACCTTCTTCGGTCATGTAAGTTACTGCCATAATCTTAAATATTAATTGGTTATTAAAACTTGTTTAAAGGGCAAAAAGAAAAAGAATCCTTGCCATTTTACGGCCAGAACTCCTTCCCTTTTCATTTATTATATTGACGCAAAGTAAGGAATATTTTCCCTATTTTCCAAAGATTAATACATGTTTTATAATACTTTTTTAAGGGCTGATTCAATCTCTTGGAAGGAGTATAACCGTTGGACAATGTCACCATTTTTATTGATCAGGAAGGCTGTAGGCAAACCTTTAATGTTGAATTTTGTCACATATTCCGAACTGAATGAACGTGCGTCCCAAACACAAGTCCAAGGCAAGTTATATGCTGCGTTTTTCCATAAATGTTCGTCCGTATCAAAGGAAACATGATAAATTTCTACTTGTGATTTAT
>CALYRA010000167.1 GCA_945292135.1 uncultured Dysgonomonas sp. | reverse complement strand
TTCACTATCTTCCGTACCTTCAAAAAGATAATGAAGCATAAACTTGTAATTTGTTTCAAGTTCTGCCAATGTTTCATTGAATCTCCAATCTTGTAAGTTTACAGTAAGGCTATTTAAATTTTCAAAAACTTCCTTCAACTGCCTTTTTGACAGATATAATAATATGTTTTTCTTTTTAGTTATAATATCTTTGCTATTCATTAGAATTTTATCCTCGTTATTTTTTATTTCATTTGTTTAAAACAAGAGTTGAAGGAACATCATTAACCCATTTAACTTCCATTTCATCATTCAACTTTTTCCAACTATTAAGACTTATCATCATTAAATCCTGTTTTTTTAATATGCCACTATCTATTGGAATATTGTTATTCCATAATTGGAAGAGATAAGGATTAACAGACTTTATGGCGCGTACGGATTTTATAAATTCAATGGAATTATCGGCAAGTCCCACAGGATCCCACAGGGTTATGCGAACATAAGAATTTTCTGCCAACCGTTCCATAAAATCCCCTATAAAAATATCTTCTTCGTCAAGAATAGGCACAAATACATTCCTTATACCCCCCATACCTTTATCAATAAATATGCCAATCGGAAGATTAGTTTTGGATATAATGAGACGAGTTGCTTCATCGATAGGAGCGCTCATTGTATATTTCCATTTTTTATATCCTTTTATTTTTGATCGTATATGATTGGGAATATGGATGATGCGATTTGTGAAGTTAAACAATTTGCCTAAAAAACTAGCGCCGAATAAAGAACCCTTAGCGCAAATGAGTAATAAATTATATTCTCCCTTATTAGCTATTTTTGCCACTTTGGCACATACGTCATTTGTTACTTCAAAACGTTGAATAATCTTTTGATTTAAAGCCGTCGCTTCACTTATGACAGGCTTGAATACTTCCTCTTCTTCTTCATCCATTCCATATTGATAAAGTATATTTCCTTCGGATAAATGTAGCATCGTGAGTTCCGAATGAGATTGTCTTTTTCGGATAAAGCAATTTGCTAAAAACAATAGTTTACGTCCTATTCCTGCTTCTTCAAAAGATACGAGTATACGATATTTTGTCTCAAATGAATTGTCTTCCGTTTGTTTTTTCTTAAATAATTTATCTATGAGATTTAATATTGGAGATGTCATGAATGTAGTAGCTAAAGCCATGACAACCATCATTGCAAATATTTTGGGGGTCAGTATCCCTAAATCAAGTCCGATATTAAGAACTACCAATTCCATTAGACCTCTGGTATTCATCAATGCGCCTATTGTAAGACTATCTATCCATGATTTACCCACGAAGCGAGCGGCTAAAGCGCTTCCAAAAAATTTTCCCCCAACCGCAAGGAGAATTATCAATCCGCAAATTAACCATAAATGTGGTTCATTGAGTAATCCTATTTGACTTCTTAAACCGGTATATACAAAAAACAGTGGGAGTAAAAGAACAAGACAAACATCTTCTATTTTTTCAGTTATTAAATTTCTGAAACTTATACTCGGAGGCATAACCACTCCGGCGATGAAAGCACCGAATAAGGCATGAATACCAATTAATTCAGTTGCATAAGCTGATGCAAACAGAACAATAAAAAATATACCGATTACAGATTTGCTAACAATTCTTTTAGACGTTTGACGGTCGGCAATACGTTTCAAAAAAGGTCGTACTATTTTGAACATGAATAAGATATAACCCGTCGCCAATAAAATGACAAATAATGAACTGGTTATAGATCCGGCTTTAGTTATGGCTATCACCACTGCTAATAGGCACCATGCCGTTATATCGTCGACAGCGGCGGTTGTAATAATTGTAGGACCTAAAGAAGTTTTATTAATACCTCTTTCATGGATGATTCGAGCCATTACAGGAAAGGCGGCTATACTCATTGCTATACCCATAAACAGGGCGAAAGGAAGAAAATGAGTGCTTTCATTCGTAAAATCTTTGAACAAAAAAAGTGCCAAAAGAAATCCTATCGTATAAGTTACGGCAATACTTGAATGACTTATTATGATTGCTTCATTTGCTTTATTTTTTACTGTCCGTAAGTCTAATTCCAAACCAACAATAAACATAAATAATATCAATCAGATTTGACTTAAAAAGCTGATGTTGGATAGTGATGATTTCGGAAATATAAATTCGGAAACTTCAGGAAGATACAGTCCTAACAGAGATGGTCCTAAAACTACACCTGCAATAATTTCACCAACAACAGTAGGCTGCCCGATTTTCTGACAAATCCAGCCAAAAATTCTTACGGCAAACAAGATTACAATAATTTGTAATAATAAAATAGCCAATGGATTGCTAAGATCATCTGTTAAATTATGAATGAAATCAGACCATGGAGTATCATTTGAGACTAAAGGTTCCAATCTGTTTGCTTCCAATAATGATCTGCCCAATTTTATAAGTATATATATGAGGATAATAGCACTCCCTATTATAGAAGAGTAAAAAATAACATTCTTGTGTTTCTTCATATATTATAAATCTGGAAAAAGCTTTATTTACATACAAAGATATAATATTTGAAAGATAATCAATACTAATTATTAACAGGTTTTTTGCGCATTATCAATTGAATTTTTATATCTTTATTAACAGAAATAACTTATATCTGATATACCTTCTAGTATATTTTATCTTTTAATTATACGATTATGATACTCAAATCATTAAAATACACTCGATTTGAAGGTGAGCCTCGTCAATGGAAAATTGTTGGCAAAGATGATCAATTTTCTGATTTTGGAAACTTAAATCTGCTTGTAGGTAAAAATGCTTCCGGTAAAAGCAGGACATTAACTGTAATCCGAACTATTGCCGATCTATTTGCAGGGCGGATAACAATTGAAGAAACTAATTATCCTTCAGAAAAATTTGAACTTATTTTTGCTTGTGAGTCGATGACTTATGAGTATTACCTTAATTATAAGAAAAGAGAAATTATTGAGGAAGTACTGAAATGTAACGGAAAAGAAGTTCTAAATTTTCAGAAAGGTATTGTTAATCATGTCGATATATCTATTAAAGATCAGAAAAAACTGTCTGTTAGGCTGAAAGATGAGAAAGGAGATTACTATTTTAAACCAATAGTTGAGTGGGGAATAAATCTCAAAAGTTTTCTTTTCTCGAATCAATATGAGAAGAATAATTTGTTAAAAGACTATCGTACTGTTGAAAAAATAAATGAATTGGAGTACGTAGGAGTATTAATTTATAATTTTAATAAAGGAGTTGAAAGTTTTGGGGAATCATTTACAGAAGAGGTGAAAAATTGCATGGCTCGAATCGGCTATTCCATAAACTAAATCCGGTTATGAATTATCTGTAGAAGAATATGGGTTATACCAAATATCCCAGAGAGAAATGTCTCAAGGCATGTTTCGCGCATTGACATTTTTCATACAATTGACATTTGCTTGCATGAGTAACTATTCTCTTTGCGTGTTATTTGATGACATCGGCGAAGGATTAGATTATGACAGAGCGCGTGATTTCATAAGCATATTTATAAAGAAAGTAAATAATTCGAATATGCAATTTTTAATGACGACAAATGATCGTAATGTCATGAATAAGATTCCTTTGAAATATTGGACAGTAATAGATCGTAAAAAAGATGAATCTATATTTTATAATTATAATAACTCAAAGGATATATTTGAAGATTTTCGATACACAGGATTAAATAATTTCGATTTTTTAGCTACGGACTTTTACAAAAAAGGCTTTAGTGATACCTTAAATGATGAAGTTGATACAGAAATTGGAGATTGATTTTTATGAAGCGAATCGCTTTTTTTGTTGAAGGACAAACAGAACAAATTTTTCTTAACCGTCTTGTCAGAGAAATATTTGGTGTTGATCATACTAATATAATACTTAAACAATTCAGAGGTGGAATGAATATTCCTAAACAGGAAATTTATATAACGCGAATAAAATCCAGAACGCCTCATTTTGAAGTACTTATTTCAGATTGTGGATCAGATAATCGGGTTAAATCCGAAATTCTTGATAACATTGCAAATCTGCGAAAAAGTGGATACAGTCTTATTGTTGGGTTAAGGGATTTATATCCTATACCGATAGAAGAACTGCCAAAGTTGAAGAAAGGTTTGAAGTTTCTGCCTAATAAGCTAATACAATATAATAATTGTTTTGATATTGTAGTTGCTATTCATGAGGTAGAAACATGGTTTATCGCTGAGATAAACCATTTAAAAAAAGTGGATAAACGTTTGACCGGACGTTTTATTAAAAAGCATTTAGGATTTGATCCATATATTATAAACCCCGAATCGAGAGAACATCCTGCAAAGGATTTGGATGATATATATCGTTTAGTAGGCAAATCCTATACCAAGAGACGCTGGCAAGTTCAGAAATTAGTGAATAGGCTTGATATTAACTATTTGCGAAATCATGCAAGATATAATATAGAACCACTAAACACATTAATAAGTATTTTGGAAGATTTCAAGATAAAAAATAAAAATAAATTTTCAAATGCATAAAAAATTAGATATAAAAGAATTACGTTTTAAAGATACGTCTTTTGCGAGTTTAATGAATAAACGGATTTATAATGTATTACTCATTGCTACAAAATATGATTCTTTTATATAGGAATATGATGGACGTATACATGAGCAGATTTTTAATGAATAAATGTCAATAAACCTTCGTCATCCACCACGAGTTATGCAGGAATATAAAACCTAAGAAGAATTTAAAGAAATGAC
>CALYRA010000166.1 GCA_945292135.1 uncultured Dysgonomonas sp. | reverse complement strand
TCGAACGGCATACAGCTTTCTACCAAAACTTCTGTAGTCACGGAAGAAGATGTAGTCGCCAAATATCAGGCGTGGGGTTGGAAAGTAATTGTTATAAATGGAAATGATGCGGTCGAAATAAGAATGGCATTATCTGCCGCTAAAGAAGAAAAGGAGAAACCAACTCTTATTATAGGTAAAACTATTATGGGAAAAGGTTGCGTTAAATCCGATGGTTCAAGTTTCGAAAATGAAACCGAAACACATGGACAGCCATTAAGCGCTGCAGGAGCAAGTTTCGATGCGACCATGAAGAATCTCGGATGTGACCCAAGCGATCCTTTTATCATTTTTCCCGAGACAAAAGCCCTTTACGAAAAGAGAAGAAAAGAACTTAAAAAGATAGTTTCGGAAAAGTACGCGCAAAAAGAAGCTTGGTCAAAAACTAATCCCGAACTGGCAGACAAAATGCGGAAATGGTTTGAGGGTTATCTTCCTCCTATCGATTGGGAAGCTATTGAACAAAAGCCAAATCAAGCGACACGCGCAGCTTCTTCGGCTGTTCTTGGAGTACTGGCTCAGCAAATCGAAAATATGATCGTATCTTCTGCCGATTTATCAAATTCAGATAAAACAGATGGTTTTTTGAAGTTTACTCATAGTATTCGAAAAGGTGACTTTTCCGGAAAATTTCTTCAAGCAGGAGTATCTGAACTTACAATGGCTTGCCTTTGTATGGGCATAGCGTTACATGGTGGGCTAAAAACGGCTTGCGCTACATTCTTTGTATTTTCCGATTATATGAAGCCGGCTATACGCCTTGCAGCTCTGATGGAATTACCTGTCAAATTTATTTGGACGCACGACGCTTTTCGTGTAGGCGAAGATGGTCCTACTCATGAACCTGTCGAGCAAGAAGCTCAAATCCGTTTAATGGAAAAGTTACAAAATCACAAGGGTCGTAATTCAATGTTAGTACTTCGCCCTGCCGACGTAACGGAGACTACAATTGCTTGGAAAATGGCGATGGAAAATGATAAAACCCCGACAGGATTAATTCTTTCCAGACAGAATATTAATGATTTACCATCGGATGGAAATCGTTATAAAGAAGCTTTACAGGCTGAAAAAGGGGCTTATATCGTGAAGGAAGAATCGGATTATAATGTCATTCTTTTAGCCTCAGGTTCAGAAGTTTCAACATTGGCGGACGCTGCAAAATTGCTGGCAGAAGACGGTATTAAAACGCGTATAATATCCGTTCCATCCGAAGGATTATTCCGCAAGCAGACAAAGGAATATCAGAATAATATCTTACCGCCCGACAGTAAAATATTCGGACTTACGGCTGGATTGTCCGTTACTCTTGAAGGACTTGTCGGAGCTAAGGGATCAATATGGGGAATGAATTCATTCGGATTTTCCGCCCCATATAAAATACTGGATGAAAAGTTAGGGTTTACTGCTGAAAATGTTTATAAGCAAGTAAAAAAACTTCTTGAAGAATAGATACGTCACAATGTATAATAGAGTTGGCTAGGTTTAATACAAGATAATTTTCAGACGAAGCACTTATATATCTATAATCGTTATAGTCAACTCTATATAATAAAAGATCAAACTATAATACCATGAAAACCAATATTTTAATATTTTGGATAGTTATTATTGTATCTATCCCCCTATCAGCCCAAACGGATACTGATTATAAACCAGTTGGCGGTTTAATACAATTTAAGAATATGCACTTATGGCGAGGACAGGAAGTAACTGACGAAGCTACTCTAACAACAGATATCTATTACAAAAATAAAAATCAAAACTTTAAACTGGGTTTGTGGGGCGGCGCAGGCGTAAACGGAAATTTTAAAGAGATCGATTATTATTTAAACTATAAATTGGAAGGGTTTACTTTTGAGCTTTGGGATGTATACAATTTCTCGCCGGATGCGGATTACAATAATACGAAAGCTTTTAATTACAGCGCTCATGAGACAGGACATTTTATTGATTTGTCCGCCGCATATCAATTCAACAAAAATTTTCCGCTAAAAATATATTGGGTAACAGTAATATTCGGACGTGACCGAGGACCTTTAAACGAGAAAAACAGATATTCAACGTTTGTGGAACTGAGTTATCCTGCGCTTCGCGATCACATTGTAGACCTTGATTTGGCAGTCGGAGGAGCTTTTGCTCTTAGCGAAGGCAAGGACATATACGGAAAAAAATCAAAAGCGCATTTTTATGGTGATTCACCCGGAATCGTAAGTATCAAACTTACAGCATCAAAGACTTTAGATTTATGGGGATATAAACTTCCTTTGTCAGCTACAACGATGTGGAATCCTGAAAAAAATTACGCCAATATCCAATTGGCTCTAAACCTTATTTCTTTTTGAATCAAAATCTTTAATATATCAATATCATGGAAAAAATAAAAGAAACAATATTAGATAAAATCGGTATTCCACATGTTTTAGCATGGGGTTATTTAGGCGTACTTATATTTATGATGGGTGATGGCGTTGAGCAAGGATGGCTAAGTCCTTACCTTATTGATAGAAATTTTACTGTAGATGACTCGGCTCTTATGTTCAGTGTTTATGGTATCACCATAGGTATATCTTCTTGGTTATCCGGCGTGTTATCTGATATATTAGGCGTAAGGAAGACTATGTTTTGCGGACTTATCATATACCTTTTAGGCGTAGTAGGATTTGTTGGTATTGCATTGGATCAGTTCAATTATCCTCTTATGCTTGTTATGTACGCAATCAAAGGCTTTGGTTATCCATTATTCGCTTACACTTTTCTGGTTTGGATCGCAAAAAAATCTCCAAATGCTATGCTGGGAAAAGCGGTAGGTTGGTTTTGGTTTGTATTTACGGGTGGACTCAGCGTATTAGGCGCTATTTATGCAAGATGGGCAATACATGCAATCGGACATATACCAACTTTGTGGACAGCTATTATATGGGCATTAATAGGCGCATTATTCGCTTTAGTATTTATGAAATTTAATGTTCCAAACGCAAATAAAACAAATGAAGAAACCCCTAAAGAATCTAAAATGAAAGAACTCTTGAGAGGATTTACAATTATGATTAAGGTTCCTAAAATTGGAATTTCGGGTATTATTCGCACTATCAATACGACTACATTGTTTGCTTTTCCGGTCTTTTTACCAACATATATGATAAAGCAAGGTTTTACTGAAGACCAGTGGTTATTTATATGGGCTGTCGCTGTGGGCGGAAATATTATATTCAATCTCATATTTGGTTTTGTTGGAGACTTCATTGGATGGCGTAAGACTGTTATGTGGTTTGGTTGTGGAGGTTGTACCGTCGGATCATTATTATTCTATTATGCACCGCAAATATTTCCGGGAAGTATGTTATTTGTGATGATCTGCGGTTTTTTCTGGGGCGCGATGCTTGCCGGATATGTTCCTCTTTCTGCTTTAGTCCCATCTTTAGTAAAAGAAGAAAAAGGGGCTGCTATGTCTATCCTTAATTTAGGCGCGGGATTATCTGCATTTGTAGGACCGGCTATTATAAAATTAGTTTTTCCAAGTTTTGGGAATGAAGGAGTCATTTGGACGTTCGCGATTCTTTATATAATTAGTGGAATATTGAGCAAATTCATCGCTTTACCTGATGAAAAAATCGGTACTCCAAGACAGATACGAAAAATGGAATTAGAGAAATTAAACGCTGCAGTTGATAGTGAATAAAACGACGGTTTCGACATCGGATCATGCCGGATTCGGCCTTAAATAATAGGTGACGAGATATTATTTTAGAAAGGTTTTTCTTTTAAATGTAAAGATTCAGAAGCTTATTCCAATCAATGTTCTGATGATGCAAATGTATTGGCGTTGTAAGCGCATTTTATTGATAATATGGTAGTGAAAAGATTATTAATGAGTTGTTAAATGAAAAATTCGAAGTTGGTCGTTATCTGAAAAGATTGAAAAAGGATTCTAACATAATTGTTTTTTATTATTTCCAATGAATTAATAAGTTCTGTAAAAGAGGAGGATACTTGAAGAAGTGTTCTCCTCTTTTTATAATATTTAATTTTTAACAATTTACAGAATTATTATTTTTATTTTTTATCCTATATTTTAAGCTAAAGGACTTCTTTTGAACCGTCGTCAATAATTTCTTCTTTATCTGTAAGATAGTATTATAGATTTCTTTTTATCTTCGCTTTATCATAGGAACGATATAATAATATATTGTTTCTGAATTCAAGTCACATGCTTTATGAGTGAATTATCAACTATAAAAATTTCCAATTACATATCGGAATTATCTATTGCAAAGACATTTCTTGAAGATCAAGGAATAATTTGTTTTATAAAAGACGAATATATCAATCAAATATATGCTATGAACAATAGTATGTTGGGAGGCATTAAATTACAAGTGCCGGAAGAAGACGCGGAAAGAGCCAGACTACTACTTGTGGAAGGAGGTTTTGCCAAAAAAGAAGATTACGAAATACCCAAATCGACTATGCGCTTAGTTAAATGGTATGAAAAACTATCTTCCATATTCGGAAAGAAAAAAGATTGATGCAAAAAACCTATATCTTTGCTTCTTTTACAACAACTAAAAAATAAACGATGAATTATTTCAACTATAAAAGGCGTCAAACTTCCGTTGCCCATATCGGGGACACTCCTTTAGGAGGAAATAATGCTATCCGCATTCAGTCAATGACAAATACAAACACCAATGATACTGAAGCGAGCGCGGAACAAATAATTCGTATTATCAAAGCTGGCGCAGA
>CALYRA010000165.1 GCA_945292135.1 uncultured Dysgonomonas sp. | reverse complement strand
GTGCTTATTAAGCCAAAGCAACTATGCTACTTCCGTGGGATTTCCTAATACATTTATTTTTTCTTTTTCGGAATAATCAAGATACGCCGTTGAGTTAGTTGCAATACTTTCTACAATTAAATTACTCAAAGAATCATTACCTAATTCCTGATTTTTCAAACTGTAAAAATTTGTCTGATAAACTTGCATTTGATTTTGGGTCAATGTACCTGTCTTATCGGTACATATAACTGTTGTAGCTCCCATCGTTTCACATGCATGCATCTTACGAACAAGATTGTTCATCTTTAACATACGCCGCATACTCAGGGCTAAACTCAATGTCACACTCATCGGCAAACCTTCCGGAACAGCGACTACGACAAGCGTAACGGCAATCATAAAGTATTGCAATATTTCTCCCGCAATTTCTATACTTACCCAAGAACTTGCTTGAAATGGATTAACGCCAAATAAAAATCCGGATAACATTAACAATATTGTAACAAGAAACCCTAATATAATCCAGACAATCCAACGCCAATTGGCAATACAATGGGGCACTTTCTTTACTTTACCCATCAATTCAAGTCCATCGTAAATTATAGGTACCCACATTTTAGCCAACCCTACTGTCAGACCTATTATAACTGTTCCAAGTAATCCTAATTGTCCTAACGTAATTGTTATTCCTTCGCCTAAAAGGATATTCTTCACAAATAATGAAGAAAAAGTCATTACGGCTAAAAATAAACCTACGACACTTATAAATTTGGATAAAGTATTCAGCTGTTTATTGAGAGGGGTTTGTTTTTCCACCTTTTCCGTAGCTTTGATGGCTACGCGACCAAATTCGGTTGAATCCCCTACTTTCATGACTTTGTAAACGCCATGTCCGTCGATCACTTTTGTACCTCGGAGAACATAGTTTGAGGGATACGTGACCCCTTCTTCAAAGTCTGCCGGATTTGTCGATTTATCAATACTCGGTTCTCCTGTCAATGTCGATTCATCTATCTGTAAAGATATGGCTTCGAGTAACTCGCCATCAGCGGGAACAACATTTCCTGTTTCCAGAAATACAATATCTCCAACGACAATATCTCTTTTAGAAACTTGGCAAATATTATCATTGCGGGTTACCATAATCGGATCTTCATCATTGACCTGATTGAGTATGTCAAATTTTTGATTAGCGTCGTATTCAAACCAAAACGCAACTCCTGTCGCTAAAAAAATTGCGCAAAAAATTCCTATCGTTTCGGCATATTCATTATGTATAATAGAAATACCTAGCGAAAGGAATGCTGCAATAAGTAAGATTCTTATAATAGGGTCTTCAAACTTTTCCAAAAATAATTTCCATAAAGGAGATTTGGGAGGAGGGGTTAAAAGATTATTTCCGTATTTCTTACGGCTTTCCAATACTTCTTCATCAGTTAAACCCGCATAGTGTTTTTTACTTGACATTATTTATCCTCAATCTAATTTCGTAACTTAAATATAATATCGGTCATCAACATTTAGTAACTAACGTACAAATTAAAGAAATAGTTTTGAAAAATAACTATTTGAAAAAAGATTTCAGATAAAAATACAAAGAGGCATCACTAAAAGCAAAAACCTCTTTGTAAACTAACCATTTATTATTCAAATCATCACATATTTTTATAAAACGTATTCCGCCATTCCTTACTTATTTTTAAGCCTATGGAGAATTATCTCAATTCATATTTATAACCTTACATGAACGTCATTATCTCCTTTATATAAATATCCATTTGTTACAACTAATTTACATTCGTATTTTATATTAATATGTCATTACAGAATAACATGCATCAACTGCATTCCTTGCTCCCTCGCTTCTATATATCGCTCTTTATTGAAACTATACAAATTCGGGGATTTGTGCGCCCCTTCTCTGCGAGTTTCATTGAGAGGTATAATCAACCCTGTCGACAACATTTTGCGTTGAAAATTTCGTCTGTCAAGTTCTCTTCCTAATATTGTTTCATAAATAGTCCTTAATTCAGGCATTGTAAATTTAGATGGTAATAACTCATAACCAATGGGAATATAGCCGACATCATTTCTTATTGATTTTATAGCTTTTTTTATTATTTCTTCATGGTCTAAATATAGCTCCGGCAATTCATTTAAACAAAACCAATCTAATTCTTCGCCTACATTAGGTCTTATCTGTATTTTGCCATACTTTACAAGGACATAATAACCAACTGATAAATAGCGACTTTTAAGCCTATGATTTTCACGATCTTCGATCCGCAAAGCATCTAATATTTCATCAGCTTCTTCTCTGGGTCTTCTATCCTTGTGTCCGAAAAGATGAAATTGTTTTAAATAAACATCTTTTAATGATGTCCGTTTTTTTAAAATTCGAATAGCTGCGTCATCTACGCATTCATCATGGTAGACGAACCCACCCGGGAGTATCCATTTCTGAAGAATGTTCATTTTACACAACAAAACCTTTAACATACCTGCATGAAAGCCCAAAGTCACGCAATCTACTGAAAAGTGAGGTATATATTCGGACAATTGCTTGTCATAAAATTCATGAAATAATATCTCATCCTGCCTATTCGCCATTTCTGTTTTCATCTGCTACCCGTATTTCTTTCTTCTCATCCAATTTATAATTCTTAAAAGCAGATTTGGTTCTTTCATTATTAAGACTATCGACTAAAGACATAGCTTTAGATAAATTCAGAGACTGTCTTATTGCGTTTTTCATCATTGCCGGAAGCGTATATGAGCATTTACTCATCCCTTCTAATGTCACTGTAATCGCTTTGTCTTGATTTTCGACAATAAAATTCGATATACCATTATCGTTACTTGGCAATATTTTTATTATTTCATATTGTTTGCCCGAGTTTGTAAATCTATAATTCAATCCATCACCTTCGATAGGTAAGGATTCGACGGATTCTACATCTTTCGCTGAAACTTTTATTTTATTATGTATTTGATTCGAACCAATATAAATACTTTCCAAATAGAATTGTCCATCTTCCGATACTCCTGAACGTAATGTAGATGAAACCAATTGACCGGAATTCCAACCTTCTTTGGGCACAAATGCCCCTTTTGTCTGGTATTCTTTATTAATAACATATGTAAATGCCGATTTCATCGAATCTATTTTAGGCTGGTAATATGTAATTAAAGAGTCGCATATCATTATATTGTAGTTATTTTCTGTACGACGTACTGTATCCAGCAAAGCTATAGCTGCTTTCCGCTGATCAAAAGCTTTTGGATAAAGGGTCTGTATGCTATCCAGATGTGATTTCGCAGTCGAAAAGTCATTCTTTACCAATGCTCCCCTAGCCATTAACAAATGATCTTGGGCTCCTTTATCTTCGGATCCACAAGATAAAAAAAGACAAGTGGATAATAAAATAAGACAGTAAATAAATTTTCTCATAGATATTATAATCAATTAAGTGTGATATTTAGACAAGTGGATAAATCTTTTATTTTATTTTTGTATCAAAATAACAAATACACAAAGAATTACTTAGATGGTTTTATATAAATTTAAGTCCCTATGTGTCAAAGTTACGAAAAAAGAATATAAAAAAATATAAATGTATACAGAACAAGAGAATTTGAAGGAAAAATTTTCCGGGAAAATTTTCAAACTGATCGCAGACGTAGCAGACGATATGCGTCTTGAATGTTATGTTATTGGCGGATATGTACGCGATATATTTCTAAATCGCGCATCCAAGGACATAGATATAGTTACTGTCGGGCGAGGTATTGAACTTGCGGAAGCTGTTGCAAATAAATTGGGTAAAGATAGCAGTCTTTCGGTATTCAGGAATTTTGGAACGGCGCAAATCAAATACAAAGGAACCGAAATTGAGTTTGTTGGCGCAAGAAGGGAATCATATCAAAGGGGCTCCAGAAAACCTATAGTAGAGGATGGAACTTTGGAAGATGACCAAAACAGACGAGATTTTACAATAAACGCCTTAGCTGTTTGCATCAATAAAAAAAGGTTTGGTGAATTATTAGATCCTTTTGGCGGATTAAGCGACATGGAGAATCTAATAATACGGACGCCTCTCAATCCTGATATCACATTCAGTGATGATCCTTTACGGATGATGAGAGCTATCAGGTTTTCTTCGCAATTGGGTTTTGATATAGAATCCGGTTCATTTGATGCCATTTCAAGGAATAAGGATAGAATTAAAATAATTTCGAAAGAACGTATTATCGACGAATTAAATAAAATAGTGCTGTCGCCCAAACCGTCTATCGGATTCTTACAGTTAGAACAAACAGGTTTATTGTCAATCATTTTTCCTGAGTTGACGGCTCTAAAGGGCGTGGAAACAAAGGATGGGATTGGACATAAAGACAATTTTTACCATACGCTAATGGTATTAGACAATATTGCTTGTAAAACAAACAACCTTTGGTTAAGATGGGCGGCTATTCTTCACGACATAGCTAAGCCTGCAACCAAAAGATGGGACAACAGATTTGGCTGGACATTTCACAATCATAATTTTATTGGTGAAAAAATGGTTCCCAAAATATTTAATCGAATGAAACTTCCTTTGAATGAGAAAATGAAATATGTACAAAAACTTGTTTCATTACATATGCGTCCTCAAGTATTAGTTGATGAAAATATTACAGATTCCGCAGTACGCAGGTTATTATTTGAAGCAGGAGATGATATTGACGATTTAATGACTTTGTGCGAGGCTGATATTACTTCAAAAAACCCTGAACGAGTTCGGCGTTATCTACAGAACTT
>CALYRA010000164.1 GCA_945292135.1 uncultured Dysgonomonas sp. | reverse complement strand
AATATTGTGAATTACGAAAATGTTTATTTTGTCGTATCGGACACCGATTATTAAGATCCAAGTAATAATATAATAAACTATTCTTAATTATGGAATATATTGATTTATTTAATCACCTCAAAGCTATTGAGAATTATGATGACGATGAAATTGAGATTGATGACAAACATGTTATTCGGAATTTTGATTTTAAATCTCAATATCAATCTATTTTACCCGGGGGAAAAAATAATCCCGATAATTATGAATATATGCCGACTTTGACGGATGATTATGAGCCGGATGTAATTCAACAGATGTTAAATAAAACCGACGCTGAAATTCCTGAAAATATCAACTTCAGATATCATATGATAATGCCAAAAGGACAATCCCAAACGGATAAAATCATAATGATGTTTCATGGCTTCAATGAGAAGCATTGGGCTAAATATTTTCCATGGGCTAAATATATTGCTGAAAAAACAGGCAAATCAATTGTATTTTTCCCTATCGCTTTTCATATGAACCGCGCTCCGGCGGCATGGAGTACCTCTCGTGAAATGTTTTGTATTAGCGAACAACGCAAAAGGCGACATCCGGATATCATCAATTCCAGTTTATCTAATGTTGCGATCAGTACACGTTTGCATAACAAGCCGCAACGTTTTATTTGGTCGGGCTTGCAAACTTATTATGATGTAATAGACTTTGTTGAATATTTTAAAGCCGGTAAACATCCTGCTATTTCATCTGATGCGTCTATTGATTTTTTTTCTTATTCTATCGGGACATTTTTGGGTGAAGTTGTTATGATGACCAATAAAAATGGATATTTTTCAAATTCTAAATATGCGACCTTCTGTGGCGGAGCAGTATTTAATCGCTTATTTCCGGTATCTAAATATATATTGGATAGTGAAGCGAATGTGAGCTTATACTCATTTGTTGTCGAACATATTGAAAGCCATATAAAAAGGGACAAGGTACTGGAACATCATTTAAATCTTCCATTCGAAGAAGGTATTAATTTTAGAGCTATGCTCAATTATAAGACATTCAAGCCGTATAGAGAAGACAAATTTAGGAAAATGAGCGACCAATATTATGCGGTAGTACTATCTCAAGATGAAGTTGTTCCGGCTTATGAAGTTATAAATACGTTACAGGGTAGTAAGCGGGATATTCCGATTAAAGTGGATGTATTAGACTATCCTTACAAATACCGTCACGAAGACCCATTCCCGGCAGTGGAGAAAATAGCAGATGAAGTGGATAGGCAATTCCGTTTGACTTTTGATAAAATAAGTGATTTCTTGCAATAAGAATTTTCAGCCTAAATTATAAAGGTTGCCCAAACGGGCAACCTTTATAATTTTATTTCGAAAAGAAGATTTTTAAATATCTATAAAGTCTACTGTGCCGGTATCTAAATGATAAATTGCACCAACAATTTGAATTGCTTGACTTTCATAAAGTTTGGATAAAATAGGCTTAGAATTTCTTAATTGTTTGACGCCATGAGCAATATTTGCACGCACCATCGCATCGCATAGGTTATCCCCGGTTTTTCGTTTTAGAACATCTTTCGCTTCTTCTTCATCTTCTAAAGCTTTTATAATGGAGGTTATGTGATCACATTCCTCAGCATTATCATCTGAAGTAATAGTATCAGCATGTTCTAACATAGCAGTTACGGCGCCACAATTTTCATGTCCCATAACAACAATGAGTTTGGAATGGAGATGTTCAGCGGCATACTCAATACTACCTTCTTCATAATCGCTCATAACATTACCGGCAGTACGAATAGTAAATATGTCCCCAAGTCCTTGATCAAAAACAATTTCCGGTGCTACACGGGAATCAGAACAGGTTATTATTACAGTTTTAGGATGTTGTCCTTTGGATAGTTCTTTTATCCGTTCAACATCTTGATGGTTATGAGAAAGTTGACCATTGCAGAAACGTAGATTACCTTCTTTCAAATCTGTTAGAGGATCATTTTCATTTGTATTGACAGTTTGAGTACTTGCATTTTCTGACTTTGAAGTACACGAAGAAGTCCCATAAGAAAGTAGAGCAAGACAAAGACCAGCTACTACAAAACATCTTTTCTTCATTTTTAAACTGTTGTATTAGTTATTAAATAGGCGGCAAAATTATAAAAAATAAATGTTCTTTTTAATTATTTATTTTTGCAAATGTTTGAAAAATCTATGTGTTTTGAGGGTTTTTTAATATCTTTTTTGACTATATTCCGATTATTGATTTTATATAAAGGTTGTTTTCAGCCGAACATATGTGTCAATATAGATTTTCCATAATTTTATTTTTGAAGTTGCTCAGTCATCATTTTAGCCGCTTTATTTGATGCTCCGGGTTTTCCCAATATATTGATTATAGTATCGTATTCGGATAACATCCAATCGTAATATGATGAATCATTCAGAAGCTTGTCCGTTTCTTTTCGGATAGCATTCACTGAAAAATATTTTGCAAATAATTCTTGTACAACAGTTTTACCGGCTATAAGATTTACTAATGAAATATAGGGAGAATTCATCATATGCTTAAAATACCAAGATACTATATGCGGTATCGGGGTTTCATAACATACAACTTGAGGAACTCTGAACAGAGCCGTTTCAAGTGTCGCCGTACCCGAAGTCACAAGAGCAACTTTCGCATAGGTTAATAATCTGTATGTTTGATTAAAAATAATCTTACAATGATGTTCACCTATATATTTTTTGTAATAATCGGGTTCAATACCGGGCGCGCCTGCTATAATCGGTTGGTAATCTTTGAAATCTTTAATGGCATCAAGCATATAGGGCAGATTGTCTTTGATTTCTTGTTGCCGGCTTCCGCAAAGTATAGCTATAATTGGTTTTTCGTCCAATTTGTTATCAGTTCGAAAAGCTTCACAAGAATCATTTTTATTTTCATTTTTGAATTCCGCTACAGCATCTACGGTCGGATTCCCGATATATTCTACGTGATATTTATGCTTCTTAAAGAAATCAACTTCAAACGGAAGTATACAGAACATTTTATCCACATACTTTTTAAATTGTTTGACACGATATTCTTTCCATGCCCATACTTTTGGTGAAATATAGTAGTAAACAGGTATATCCGTATTTTTATGGACAAACTTCGCTATTTTTAGATTAAATCCGGGATAATCAATTAATATTACTACGTCGGGTTGATATTTGACTATTTCATCTGAACATTTTTTCATATTACGAAGTATTGTCCTAAGATTTAACAATACAGGTATAAAACCCATAAAAGCTAATTCCCTATAATGTTTTAATAGCTTTCCTCCTTGCTTTTGCATCAGATCACCTCCGAAAAATGCGAAATCTGCTTTAGGGTCTTGCTCTTTGAGAGCAGCCATTAGATTTGAGCCATGGAGGTCTCCGGATGCTTCACCTGCTACCAAAAAATATTTCATTTTAGTTATTTTATTTAATAAGATTTTCCCATTTTTTTAACTTATCCACATATGAATGATCGGTCATGTCAACTTTTATAGGAACAATAGATATATAATTGCGCGCCAATACCCATTCATCAGTAGTCATATCATCCGGCACATCATTGCGGAACTGCCCCGTAAGCCAATAAATTTCTTGACCGGAACCATCTTCAGATGATTTAAATTCTTTAATCCATTGTCCCGATGCTTGGCGACATATGCGTAACCCTTTTATATCGCTTCCTTTGGGAATGTTGACGTTCAAACATGTGCCTGTAGGAAGTCCTTCTTTCAATACTTGTTCTGCCAGAAGTTTCACGTATATCTTTGATTCCGTAAAATCCGCATTGTTTGCGTGGTCTAAAAGAGAGAACCCGATAGACGGAATTTTGAATATACAACCTTCTATTGCCGCGCCCATCGTTCCGGAATAAAGTACGCAAATAGATGCGTTAGAACCATGATTGATTCCGGTCAAAACAATATCTGGCTTTCTTGTTGCTATTTCGCTAAGTCCCAATTTGACGCAATCGACAGGTGTACCCGTACATGCGTATATTTTAATGTCATCACTTTTTTCGATAAGGCGAACTCGAATAGGCATTGTTGATGTTATTGCGCCTGACATACCTGAACGTGGACCGTCAGGAGCTACAACAAGGACTTCGCCTAAATCTTTTACTGCTTCTATTAATGCTTTTATTCCTTTCGAATCGTAGCCATCGTCATTAGTTATAAATATGAGTGGTTTTAATTCCATTGTAATTTTTTTTATAGTATACGAATAGTCAAAGTAAACTCTTTTATTTTTTTGAAGGATTATCAATCCTATAATTTTCCCATTTTACCCGGTAATTTCTACGATAGATAAACCTTATACTCTAACTTATTAAATTGAGAGGGGATGTAAATACCTTCATTGTTATTATATGTTTTATGTTTAATCTTTATGGTTGATAATCAATATTAATTGGAGAATTTAGACTAAATTAATCAGTAACTTATTTTGCCCATAAAATGATTAAAGCCTTATCATAAATAACAAGCCGGTGTATTTTTTCTAATAATTTACAAAGATATAATTTATATCACAATCCCGTTATTCCCATTTTTTTCATCAGAAAGCAAGCATTCATATTTTGCGCGACTCCCTCTTTCATTTTATACGAGAAACTCAGCGTATCATCATTTATATCCGCTTCGAAACGATAATCTTTGACAAATTCAGGAAACTCTTTTTCCAGATTGCCCAAATCCAAATCGTGGGTTGCTATAATACCATTCCCTTTTAACGAGATTAATTGTTTCATTAAAGCTATC
>CALYRA010000163.1 GCA_945292135.1 uncultured Dysgonomonas sp. | reverse complement strand
TTCGTCCCGCATATAAAAATGCCGCTGAATTAAAAAAATATGTACCTATAAATGAAAGATTATAAACAGATTATATTCATTCAGTATTTTTTATTGTAACCTTTTTCCGACTTACTATGTCATATAATAAAAAGCAATAATAAAATTAACAGCTTATGAAATCGTTAATCTACTGTATTAGTATTATCCTGTTTACAATAACAGCTCATACATGTAATCAAGTTCAAGGAAATGGCAACATCATTAAAAAAGTTGTCGAAATATCAGACTATGATAATTTAAAAATAGCCGGAAAAGCTGAAATCATTTATGAGCAAAAAGACACTTTGCCTTATTTGCAAATTGAAATAGATGAAAACCTCTTTTCGTTATTAGATATAGAATCTGAAAATGGAAAATTAAGCATTAAAGCAAATGGTAATAAAAATATTAATCCTACTCAATTCATTATCCGTACAAATTCCAAAGAATTAGCTTCATTAAATCTGGCAGGTTCCAATTCACTACATTTAAATGGAACTGTAAAAAGCGATTCTCTTAATATTATTTTAGCAGGAAGTTCCAAAATCAAAGCTGATAGTATTATTGTCGATAATATCAAACTTGAAGCTGCCGGATCAGGAAACATCAATTTATGTGGTACAGCGCAAACTATTACATGCAACCTTGCCGGAAGTTCGGAATTAAATATATTAGAACTAAAAGCTGAGAATGTAAAATGTAGTATTGCAGGAAGTGGGGATATTGCAACATATGCCGAGAAAACATTGTATGTCAGTATTGCCGGGAGTGGGAAGATTTCTTACAAAGGCAATCCTGAAATAAGCAAGAAGATAGCGGGATCAGGTAAAATTATCAATTTGAACCAATAATATAATATTTATGATAATAAAGAAAGCCTGATAAAAATCAGGCTTTTATTTTCTTACAAAACGCGCAAATATGCTTAAAGGCAATTCTTTGCCTGACCGTTCGGGAATAACCAATTCTCCATAATCGCAATTTTTTATATCGGGAAAATAATCTCTTATCAAATTATTTGCAATCACTGCCGAAAAACCCATTGAGTATAAATTGAGTATAAGGAAGGAATCATTAGCTTCTAACAATTGACTACAGAGTTGCATAATCTCCGCAATGTTTTCTTCCAAAATCCATTTCTCTCCATCAGGACCACGACCATAGGCTGGCGGATCGAGAATAATACCATTATATTTTTTATCACGTTTCACCTCACGACGACAAAATTTCAAGGCATCTTCGACAATCCAGCGTATATTGTCTAATCCTGACGCTTCCATATTCTCTCTCGACCATGTTATTACTTGTTTCACAGAATCTACATGGGTAACATCAGCTCCTGCGCTTCTGGCTGCAAGAGATGCTCCTCCGGTATATGCAAAGAGATTTAATATTTTGGGTGATGGGGTGTTCAGGTCTTTAACGGAGTCAAAAATAAAATTCCAATTTTCTGCCTGTTCGGGAAATATACCAACATGCTTAAATGAGGTTAACCCCAATCGAAAGCGTAATTTCATTTCCTTATATTCATAATTTACGAACCATTGATCCGGCATTCCTTTTTTCTGAAACCACTCTCCTCTTTCATTTCCATCTTGAGCAGTCTTGCCTTTTGCACGTTTAAAGGTAGCATTAGCTAAATTCATCCATTCTGCTTCGGATAATGATTTTCTCCAAACAGCTTGCGGTTCGGGACGGCATAAAATATATTTGCCAAAACGTTCAAGCTTTTCATAATCGCCCGAATCTATTAATTCATATTCTGTCCAACAGGTAGGTTTTAATAATTGCATTTGATTAAATTATCTATTTTTTAGTTGAGTTTCCTTTAAATAAGGATTTTATTATATTTTTAGCTACAGGTACCAGAACGGCGGAGGCTATTGAGCCCCAAAATTTTGTACGTTGAGAAGATTCTCTTTTATCTTCTTTTTCTTGCGTCCGCTGTAATCGTTCCTGTTCTTTCTGCTTTTTTTCATTTTCTTTAGCTTGTTCTAAAGCCTCTTTTTCTGATAATGTATTCGCCATTTTTTCTCCTAATATTTCATAGGCCGAAGTCCTGTCTTGCGATTGTGCATAATGACGATATAACAAGGAATTTTCCATCATTTGCTTTCTTACTTCGGTATCAAGAGGTCCTATCTGACCTTCGGGAGGTAATACAAATGCGCGTTCAACGGGTTGAGGTGTACCCTTTTCATCCAAGAAAGATATTAGCGCTTCTCCTGTTGCCAGTTCTGAAATTGCAGTTTCCGTATCGAACTTTGGATTTGCTCTGAATGTCTGCGCAGCAACTTTCAAGGCTTTTTGATCTTTTGGGGTATATGCTCTTAAAGCATGTTGTACGCGATTGCCCAATTGTCCCAATATAGAGTCAGGAATATCGGTCGGAGACTGCGAAATAAAGTATATACCTACTCCCTTGGATCGTATCAAACGAACGACTTGTTCAACCTTTTCTAATAGTACTTTAGGCGCATCGTTAAAAAGCAAATGTGCTTCATCAAAGAAAAAGACGAGTTTAGGTTTTTCCAAATCCCCGACTTCGGGCATTACGGTAAATAGTTTCGTCATCAGCCAAAGCAAGAATGTAGAGTAAATTTTGGGGTTATTAATCAATTTATCCGCTGACAAAATATTAATCACTCCTTTATCTCCATTTGTTTGGATCAGGTCATCAATATTGAGATCGGGTTCTCCAAAAAATTGTCCGACTCCCTCGTTATCCAACGCTACCAGTCCTCGCTGTATGGCTCCGATACTGGCTGTCGAAATATTACCGTAAGATGCTAGATATTTATTGGTATTATTTCCTACATATTCCAATATCTTCTGTAGGTCTTTCATATCTACCAAATCCCATTGTTCGTCTTTCGATATCTTAAACAAAACTGTCAGGACTGCGGATTGCGTATCGTTTAGCGACAATATACGACTCAAAAGTAATGATCCCAGATCAGCGATAGTTGCTCTTACGGGCGTCCCGTTTTCGCCAAATACATCCCAAAATTCGACCGGAAATTTTTGAAAGCTAAAGCCTTTTTCTTCAAGGTGATATGATTCGACGCGTTTCTTTACGCTATCTTTATTTCCTCCAACTGCAGCAACTCCAGATAGATCTCCTTTAACATCTGCCGCAAAGACCGGTACTCCCATTTGACTAAATGTTTCAGCCAGATTCTGGAGGGTAACTGTTTTGCCTGTTCCGGTAGCGCCGGTGATTAGTCCGTGTCGATTTGCCATTTTAGGTATCAGGCAAATTTCCGAACTGTCGTTTATTGCTATAAATGCTTTTTTCTCATTATCAAACATTCTGTTCTTTATTCTTATTATTAATTAACTCCTGATATAAAGTAATATATTGTTTGCCAAGCTCATAAATATCCCCATTTTGTTTTACGTATTCATAATTTCGTTGGGGTAAATCTGTTCTCGACAATGCTACTGATTGTTCCATAGCGAGGGTTAAAGATTTAATATCTTTCGGCTGAAAAATAGGATTTTTCGTCTTTTTCAACAGCCATCCTATATTACCGCTATCTGGTCCTATGACTAGACGCCCAAAAGAAAAAGCCATATATATAACACCTGAGTTAAGACTATGGATACGTGGCGAGATAACTATATCTGCCGCATTCATATATACTTGTGTTTCGTCTTGTTCTATTACATCATTCTTATCAAAAATAATTCCTTTACGTCTAAATCCAAACATTTTCAATTCATGCAATAATCTTTTAAAGGGATGCTGTTTAGTTGGTCTTGTCCGTCGCATATATGATCTTGTGACCAATAACTTCTTGTTTTTTATATTAGCTTTAAGAAAGGCTTTAATTATTTGCATTTCTTCATCTAATTTCCTCAAAATTCCAAATGAAAGGATCAATACATCGTCTTTTTTAATTCCAAGTTTCTTTCGAGCCTGATCTTTTGATATATTATTAGGTATCCCGACAAAATAGTTTGGGTGATTGATAACTACGTTTTTAGTTTTGCCAAATTCAGCTTTATTCTCAAACTCCTCACAACTTGGCTTTTCGATATGGACTATTGCATCACATAGTTTATATGAAATATCATATATCCGATCATAACTTGTTTGCAAATTATATTTATCATCATGAGGTACATAATTATGACGTGTTACCACAAGACAAGCTTTATTATCTTTCCAAAACCGAAGTCTATTTTCATACTTTTCAGCTATTTGGGGATCATCCATTCTGTAGCCTGCGACATGTTCGGGCCAATGTATATGAACTATATCGAAATGTTGATCTGAATTCCAAAACAAGTCTATATCGAAAGTAATATCTACATCATCGCCCATACCGGTTTTTAAGTAACTTATATAGAGATTGTAGCCAGACAATTCAGATGTCATTAATATTTTTATCATTATCCGTTGTCAAGTAAAAATAAATTCAGCATAAATTTAAAAATAATTTATCCAAGAGTAGGGTTAATCTTTTGTTATTTAAACTTCAAGACATATTTAATACGTAAATAATTATCTTTGAATAAAAATTTAAATGGTGAAACAGTTTCACAACATATCATTTTGGTTCAAAAAAAATCCCATTTATACAATAATCATTGTGAGTCTATTTTTGAGATTAATAATTATGTCGCTGTATCAACACGTAACTGTTTATCCTGATACGGAGGACTATATTAATCTAGCTCAAAGACTTCTAGATTTTAACTTGAATGGATACGAAGGGCAACGTTCTCCGGGTTATCCATTGTTATTAGGGCTTACACATAT
>CALYRA010000162.1 GCA_945292135.1 uncultured Dysgonomonas sp. | reverse complement strand
AACAAAAAAGCGGGAGAAGAATTCCTTAAAATAAACAAGGAAAAACCGGGTGTCGTAACACTTCCAAGTGGACTTCAATATATGGTACTAAAAAAAGGAGAAGGCAAAATTCCAGCCGCAACAGATACAGTAAAAGTCCATTATGAAGGCACACTAATTGATGGTTCGGTATTTGACAGTTCCGTACAACGGGGTCAACCTGCTACTTTTGGAGTGACACAAGTTATTCAAGGTTGGGTTGAAGCATTACAGCTTATGCCGGTTGGATCCAAGTGGAAATTATTTATTCCTTCAAATCTGGCTTATGGCGAATCCGGAGCAGGAAATAGTATCGAACCAAACTCAGCATTAATTTTTGATGTTGAACTACTTGATATTGTATAAAATAATCAAAACTATAAACTAAAACAAACATGAAAAAAATCACTTTTTTTTCGATAAGCGGCATTGCTCTAATCACAGCATTGCTAACATCGTGTGCGGGAGGAATCACAACAACTCCGAACTTAAAAACCGAAACAGATTCACTTTCCTACGCAATGGGCGTTAACCTTTACGAAACAGGGTTAAATCAATACTTAATGCGTTCAGGATTCGTTAGCGACACTGCCAGTTTAAAAAAATTTCTTGAATATCAAATAGATCAAGAGAAAGACGAAGCTAAAAAAGCGCAATTAACCAAAGAGATAAGCGCAAAAATAGACTCTGCAAAAAGAGCTAATGATAAAAATATCGCTGAATTTATGCGTGGTTTCCAAGAAGGATTAAAAGCTGCGGATGCCCAAGGAGCATATATGGAAGGTCTTAGCATAGGACGTCAAATATCTTCACACATGTTGCCGTCTGTTAAAACTCAGCTTTACGGAGAAAAAGCAGACAGTATACACATTAACAAAGATGCCCTTATTTCAGGAGTTGCAATATCTGTTTTGAACAAAAAGCAACCAATGGAAAACGCTTCTTCTTATGTAGAGAACAAAATCTCTGAGGCTCAGATGAAACAACAAGAACAAGAAAGATTGGCTCTTGAAAGCATTAAAACAGAAAACGAAGCCAAAGCTAAAGTGTTCTTCGAGGAAAATGCAAAAAAAGATGGAGTTAAAACTCTACCTAACGGATTACAATATAAAATTTTAACTAAAGGAACAGGAGCTAAACCAAAGCTTACAGACGTAGTTGTCGCTCATTACAAAGGAACATTATTGGACGGTACAGTATTTGATAGTTCATACGACCGTGGCGAGCCTGCATCATTCCGTGTTAATGAAGTTATCAAAGGTTGGACAGAAGCATTACAATTAATGCCCGTTGGATCGAAATGGATTCTTTATATTCCTCAAGATTTGGGATATGGAGCTAATGCCGCAGGAAGCATTCCACCATATAGTCCGTTAGTATTCGAAGTTGAGCTTATAAGCATTCAATAACAATTGAATCAACCATTTATCTTTTGTTATTTTGTCATATATAATACACTTTTCGAAGATAAAAGAATTTTTTTTCGATAAAAAAACATTATATTTGACATCTAAATAACAGAAAAACATATTAACATGCAAAAAATAGATAAGCTTGACAAAAAGATATTAGAAATAATTTCTCAAAATGCGAGAATCCCTTTCAAGGACGTTGCGATGGAATGTGGAGTATCACGAGCAGCCATTCATCAACGCGTACAACGTATGATTGAGATGGATGTAATTGTGGGATCCGGTTATTTCATCAACCCAAAAATTTTGGGATATAATACATGTACCTATATCGGAATCAAGCTCGAAAAAGGATCTATGTATAAAGAAGTGATACCCGAACTGGAGAAAATTCCGGAAATCGTAGAATCACACTTTACAACAGGGCCTTATACTATCCTTGTCAAACTGTATGCTCGAGATAATGAACATTTAATGGATTTGTTAAATAATAAAATTCAAGATATATCAGGAGTCGTAGCTACAGAAACTATGATATCTCTCAGTCAAGGAGTAAAACGCCAGATACCTATATCAAAAGGCGAATAAAACAATATTCTACAACTAAAATAACCGGTTCCGATAGAAACCGGTTATTTTTTTAGAATCATATTTCGTTGAATATTAAACGTTTTTTACAAATAATCACTAACATTGTCGCATGAAAAGCATGACTAACAAACAAATTTTTCTATTTTTGCAAATCCTATAGTCAGAAGAATATGGCAGAAAAGAAAAAACAGAAAAAAAATATTATACTTAGAATACTTACCAGTCCTATCACAATCAACCTGTTTATGATGGTTGGGGTATTTTTCATATTGATAATCATTACGCTTTTTGGACTTAAAATATATACTAAGCATAATGAATCGATACCTGTACCATCGGTCAAGGGACTTCAGGTAAATGACGCTGTAGGTATATTACGAACTAAAGATCTTAGTTGTGAAGTCATAGATTCGCTATACACAATGAATGGTATACCCGGAGCTATATTGGAACAAATACCGAAAGAAAATTCAAAAGTCAAAAAAGGACGTACGATTTACCTTACAATACAAGCTAAATCTCAACAAATGATAAGCATACCGTCCTTGAAAGACTATTCACGACGTCAGGCAGAAGCGCAACTTAATTCGCTTGGATTTACAAACATAGTAGTCGTTGAAGTACCTGCGCAATTTAAAGGTCTGGTTATGCGTTTAGAATACAAAGGTTCCCCAATAGAACCCGGAGAGAAAATTCCTAAAGGATCCACTATAAGAATGATTGTCGGCGGAAATGGTAGTGAAGATTCAGATATGGATGAGGGCTCAACAAGTACCCAACAAAGTCCCGTTGTTGATCAATCCTTTTTTTAATAGATGGCAGACAACTATTTAATTGAAGATATAGACGATTTTAGTGACAATGATTTTGCCCAAGAGGAAGAGCATTACGGGGAACTTTACGAACACTTCCGTTTTGTATCCGATAAAGGACAAAGTTTGACACGTGTGGATAAATTCCTCAACATGCGCATCATTAATGTATCCCGCAACCGCATACAGCAAGCAGCCGATGCAGGCATGATATTAGTGAATGATGTGCCCGTTAAATCCAATTACAGGGTAAAACCCAATGACGTAGTTGTTGTAATGATGGCGCGTCCTCCCCGCGAAGAGGAGATAATTCCCGAAGATATACCTTTGGATATTGTATACGAAGATGAAGACTTGATGGTTATTAACAAGCAAGCCGGTCTTGTCGTACATCCCGGATTTGGCAATTGGCAAGGGACGCTGGTCAATGCGATTGCATTCAAACTCAAAGATACGCCCGATTACAACCCGAAAGATCCACGCTTCGGATTGGTGCATCGCATCGATAAAAATACCTCAGGACTATTAGTCGTTGCGAAGAATGAAAATACGAAAACTCATCTGGCTTCACAATTTTTTCATAAGACATCCAAACGTGAATATATAGCAGTAGTTTGGGGATCTCCAAAAGAAGATCAGGGGAGAATAGAAGGCAATATTGGACGCAGTCCGAAAGATCGTCTACAAATGGTCGTATTTCCTGAAGGAGATCATGGCAAACCCGCTATAACAAATTATGAAGTCGTAGAAAGATTGGGCTATGTATCTGTTGTACGATGTCGTCTCGAAACCGGACGTACGCATCAAATTCGTGTACACATGAAATATATTGGACATACATTATTTAATGATGAGCGATACGGAGGAAATGAAATTCTGAAAGGAATGCGATTTACAAAATATAAACAATTTGTAGAAAACTGTTTTACAATATGTCCACGTCAGGCACTCCACGCTCGAACATTGGGCTTTGTTCATCCCCGCACAGGAGAAAATATGCTTTTCGAATCTCCGATTGCCGATGACATGGCGCTTTTAATCGAAAAATGGCGAAATTATACCTCAAATCGAAATATAGAATAAATATAAATCCGATGAAAAAGAATGTCGCGATAATATGGGGCGGATATTCATCCGAAAGCGTTGTGTCAGCCAAAAGCATGGAAGGAATATATACTTTCATGGACAAAGAAAAATACAATATTTACAAAGTCAAGATAGACCATACTGATTGGACTGTAAATGTCGCCGACAAAATTTATAAGGTTGACAAAAATGACTTTAGCTTTACGACAGCCGACAATAAAAAAATTAATTTTGATTTCGCATATATTACCATTCACGGAACACCCGGTGAAGACGGTCACTTACAAGCATATTTTGATATGTTAAACATCCCTTATTCATCATGTGGGATGATGGCTTCCGCGCTAACTTTCAATAAATTTATTTGCAACAAATACCTCAAAAATTTTGGGTTGAAAGTAGCTGAATCTTGCCTACTGACTTCCGGATGTGAATATAAAACAAATGATATCTTAACAAAACTGGGATTACCTGTTTTTGTAAAACCCAATACCGGAGGTTCAAGTTTTGCAACCACAAAAGTTAAATCGGAAGGACAATTAAAAGAAGCCATCGAAACAGCCTTTAAAGAAGCTGACGAAGTAATTATCGAAAGTTTCTTGGAAGGACGTGAAGTAACGTGCGGATGCTACAAAATCGCTGATACGCACACAGTATTGCCTATTACGGAGGTTATCACGAAGAATGAATTTTTCGACTATCGCGCCAAATATGAAGGAGAAGTATTAGAAGTTACGCCTGCCGAAATTTCAGATAATTTGACTAAGTCAATAAAAGATTTAACACTTAAAATTTATAATTTAGTAAGCGCAAAGGGAATTATCAGAGTAGATTTTATAATTTCACCTGACAATGAACCCTATCTATTAGA
>CALYRA010000161.1 GCA_945292135.1 uncultured Dysgonomonas sp. | reverse complement strand
CCTTTAAATGGCTTGAAGCTAAAAATATAAAAGTTAATAGTCGAGATATATCAGTTGACAACCCTACGGAAGAAGAATTGAAAAATTGGATTTCTAAGAGTAAATTACCTGTTAATAAGTTCTTTAATACTTCGGGTAAAATATATAAAGAACAAAACTTAAAGGATAAAGTAAAAACAGAATCGGAAGCTGATTTGATAAAAATATTGGCATCAAATGGTATGATTGTGAAACGTCCTCTTATTATAACTTCGGATTTTGTTTTGGTCGGCTTTAACGAAGAAGAATGGAAAGATAAATTACTCCAATTGTCTTTGGATGGAAGATAATAAACAAACTGCAAAAGAAACAAATACTACTACTCAAAAGAAGAAAAGCATTCTGGAAAGAGTGCTTCGGGTAATCATGTATATAGCTCTGACTATTGTCGGGCTCAATGTTCTGTTATATATATTATTATCTATTCCGGCGATTCAAAATAAATTGACCGGATTAGCCACAGATCAATTGAAAAAGACGCTTAATACAGAAGTTTCGATTGATGAAATACGTCTGAGTTTATTTAATCATGTAACAGTGAAGGGGGTATATCTTGAAGATCAGAATAAAGATACTCTTGTTTATGCCGGTTATTTAGATGTAAAACTCAGCCCATGGAAATTATTAAATAATAAGCTTCAAATAGATAATGTAAAACTTGATGATTTCACGGTTAGAGTAAATCAAAAAGATTCCGTTTCAAACTTTAATTTCCAGTTTATCATTGATACATTTGCAAGTAATGATACGACGCAAACCGATACGACATCAAGTTCTTTGGTGATTGTGATTGAAAATCTTGATATAAGAAATGGTAATTTACGATATGATGTTTTGTCAGCTCCCGAAAGTCCGGGTTTATTTAATGCTTCGCATATTTTAATTTCTGATTTAGGCGCAAATTTAAATTTAAAATCTATTGATCCCGACAAACTTGATATAGCCCTAAACACTTTGGCTTTTAAGGAAAAATCAGGTTTGGAATTGACACAACTAAACACGCATCTTTTTTCAGAAGATTCAATTTATAAAGTTGAAGGACTAACATTAAAGCTTTCTGATTCTCATTTTGTCTTTGAACAAGCAGAATATAATAAATCCAGCGATGAGTTTAAAATAAAGACAAAAAGCGTTCAAATCTCACCCTTTGATATTGCGCATATATTACCGGAAGCGAAAAACCTGAATGATAATCTTTCTCTAAGTTTGGATTTAGAAGGTAAATTGCCCCTTATTAATGCCCATAACATAGAACTTGCTTTGGGAAAAGAGGTCATTTTGAAAGGTAATGCGTTTATCGCGAATTATGAAGATTATGGTAATACCAACATTAAAATTAATATACAAGATCTGACGGCAACGTCTTTAGGAATCACTTCTCTAGCCCGTTTAGGAGATTCTACATTTGTTGCGCCCGATATATTGAAGACTTTAGGCAATATTTCTCTAACTGCAAAATTAGACGGAGCTTTAAAGGACTTTAATTTAAATGCGAATATGCGTGTCAATCAAGGTCAGTTGGTTGCGTTCGTCAACGGAGGCATTGATACCACTTTTACCAATATAGACCTTCAATCACATATTGAAACTCAGAATTTTAATCTTGGAAATTTGCTTTTGTCCGACCCCTTATTTGGCAAGCTGTCTGTTTATATGGATGCAAGAGTACATCAATCTGCAAATTATCCAATGTCAGTTACCGCAGATGGAGCAATAAATTTAATTCAATACCAAAATCAGGATTTGAGGAATATAGCTTATACGGCATTTTATAATAATAAAGAAATGGGATTATCGCTTGACGCAGACCTGCCTCAAGGCAAAATCCTTGCTCATGCTAAGATTTCTCAAAGTAAAGTCCCGGATGTTCATCTTGATTTGGACGTGGAAAATTTGCGAATCAATGATTTTTATAAAAATAATACTTGGCATGATCCAAAACTGTCTTTTAAACTAAATGGAGATACCAAAGGCTTGGATATAGATAATATGACGGGGTCTCTTTCAATAGACAATTTTCGGTTTCAAGACACATCCTTTGTCTTTAAGCCGGGAAAATTTACAATTGATTTAGGACTTACGGATGATCATTCAAAATATATTCGATTAAATTCCTCTATTGTGTCGGCAAATATCAGCGGAAATTATACATTCGCCGCTTTACCGGATGAATTCAATAATTTGATGAATAATTATTTATCCAACGTTTTCAGTAAGCAAAGCAAGATTAGAAAATATCAAAACAACTTTGATTTTGCGTTCAATCTGAAGAATACCGAACAATTAGGTAAGATATTTCAAATTCCGGTAGATGTAATTACCCCGCTTACAATAAGTGGAACTATAAATACAATAGATCGTAAAATAAAGATAGACGGTGATTTTCCATTGTTGAGTTATTGATCTATAGATATTAAAAATACGAAACTGAATATATCGAACCTCGATTCGGCATTTAACGTAAACATGGCAGCAGATGTTAATACTATTAATGGCAATTATGCTCTTTCGTTGAAAATAAACGGATCGGACAATTCAATCCATACCTATACAGCAATTAGTAGCCGCAATTCGGGAAATAATGATATTAATATTAACGGAAATTTAGAAACAATCGCTCAATTTACCAAGACGGATAATAACCGACTGCAAACCCAGTTTCAAGTACATTCTACAGATATAGCGATCGGAAACCTTGTTCTTAATATTCTACCCGCAAAAATTGTAAATCGGGGTGATTGGACATCGATTAATAATTTTGGTTTGGGATTGAACAAAAGAAAATTTTTTGGAGCCGAAGGAGTTATTTCGAAGCAGAGAACAGATAGTTTAAAAGTTTATTTCAATCAAGCTCAAATCGGGAATATATTATCAGCATTTGAAATCCACAATATTAAAGCAAATATAAATGGCAATATTGTTTTGACTAATATGATAAATAACATAGAATTATATACAAAAGATTTGACCGTTAAAGATATCATAATCTTTAGTGATACATTAGGTACTATGAAACTCACCAGTCTATATAGTGAATCGTTGAAAGGAGCACAGATAGATGCCCTCATTCGGAAAGAACAAAATCAACTGGCACATATAAAAGGGATGATTTATACCGCAAGCGATTCGTTGGATTTAAAGGTGAATTTTAATCGCTTTCCCCTTCAATGGATCGAACCGTTTATGGCAGGAACATTAAATAAGCTTTCAGGTTCAATAAGTTCAGGCTTAAACGTGAAAGGTAAAATAAGTTCGCCGATAGTTTCAGGATTTTTAGGCTTTAATCAAACATCCATAGGAATAGACTATACGAATGTGATTTATACAATATCAGATACAATAAATATATCACCGGACAAAATAGGTTTTGATAACCTTACTCTAAGGGATAATGAGGGTAATAAAGCGATTGTTAACGCCTTAATTACCCATCGGAATTTTGAGAATATGAAATATTCGTTGAATATTGGTTTAGATAAATTGATGGTTCTCAATACCCAATCGCGTACGGATAGCTTATTTTATGGCAAAATATTTACTTCGGGAGCTATTAATCTTGAAGGAGATGATAATGGCATACGATTGAATGCGAAAATAAAAAATGATAAGAGGTCTACAATCAATATATTGGTGCCGCAAACATCACAAGCTTCAAAATATCAGAGTGTGGTTTATATTAATGTACCTGAAGATAAGAAAGAAGACGCTCCGGCTAAAGTGGCAACATCAACAGTATCCATGCCAATAAATATTGGAGCTAATATAGAACTCACGCCCGATATAACATTGGCAGTCATTATTGATCCAAGTACAGGAGATGCGATGCATGTGAAGGGAAGTGGACTCATTAACTTTACTTATGATATGACAACCGATAATATGAATGTATTTGGCGATTATACAATAAGTGAGGGAGCAGTCAGAATCAGTTTGCAAGGATTGAAAAAACTTGAGTTTAACATAAAGGATGGAAGTAAGCTGTCATTTGTGGGAGATCCTTTAAAAACTAAATTTAATATAAAAGCATACAGGCGGGTAAAAGCTGACCTCACAACCCTTGATCAGAGTTTTGCCTCAGAGGATTATTCACCCAAAGTTAATGTGGATTGTGTTTTGGGCATTAGTGGAGATATGGACAAGATGGATCTTACGTATGATGTTGAATTGCCGGATGCAAATGATGATATACAACGCAAAGTGAGAAGTATTATAAATACCGATGAGCAGAAAATCACTCAATTCGCTTATCTTATCGCTACAAATTCATTTCATTCCAATACAGTTGTAAATGCCGGCGGCAATGTATGGGCAAGCGCAGCGTCAGGAGCCTTGTCAAGTGTCTTAAATAGCGTTTTTGGAAATTTATTAGGCGATAAATGGGAAATCGGAACCAACATAGAATCAAGCGATGGTTCATTTTCCGATGTAGATATGTCGGTAGACGTATCCACACGCGTTTTCAATGATAAGCTGAAATTGCATACTAATGTCGGGTATAACCAATCGGCAACCACCGAAGCTTCATTTGTCGGAGATTTTGATGCCGAGTATCAATTATCTAAAAATTGGACAATAAAAGCATATAATAAGACGAATGACCGATACTATAAGCAAGCAGCTACAACACAGGGTATCGGCGTAGCATATACCAAAGAAGCAAGGACATTGAAATTATTATTCAGGTCATTCAAACGGAAAAGACATTCCCAAAACGCTAACAATAATGTAACAAATACAAGAATTCAAAAACAAGAAGA
>CALYRA010000160.1 GCA_945292135.1 uncultured Dysgonomonas sp. | reverse complement strand
CATGTATTTTATATTTTTTCTCAAAAAATAATTATTATTTTAAATAATAATAATACCATAATTTGATTAATATTATTAATAATTAATTTTTTATATATTTATAGTCGCATAGAAATGCAATTATAATTATTTAAAATTAAAAATATAGTATATTTTTAATTATGTTTTATTTTAATTTCTCGATAATAAACTCATTTTCTAATGAAATTTTCCCTGGCTTAATCGGTCTATTGACTTGATGAACAGCGCAATATAGAGCTTCCATCACAAGCTGCTGCATATAAATCAATACTACTATTTTTGATGCGGTACTTGATAGCTGACATTTTGATAATGTGCACAGGAGTGGGCAGTGGGACCCGGATTTTATAAACGCCTGGAAAATAAGTTCAGTGACAATGTAAGTTGTTTAATAAAAGGGATTCCGCTTTTTTTGAAAAACAACTATTTGTTCTTCTGTATTTTTCTTGCGTTTGTTTGGTTTTTCTACGTCTTTTATCCAGGCGCTATTATCTATGACACATTCGATATATATTCGAACGCATATTACAATGGTGCTACAAACTGGCATTCTGCTTTATTAACCCGATTTTGGCAATTTATCCTATATATTACCGATATACGCGGCATTTTTTTGCTTATTCAATTTGTGCCAATCTGTCTAGGATTGTACATAATAGCGAAGAATATATCCAAAGGTATCATCACTGGTATTATCTGCGTACTAATATTATTTATTCCACCAGTTTTTGCTGATGTTGTTGTTATTGTAAAAGATACATATCTTGCAGCATATGTATTTTTGATCGCCGCACTCATGCTTGACAAGGCAATTTCCAATAAGCAGAAAACTCTACTATTTTGCATTAGCTCGACAGTCGCTTTGGTGTTTTGCTTTTATGTTCGTTCTAATGGGTGTTTTATCGCAGTGCCTTTAATTGTAGCTATTTGGATAGAATGGAAGGCACCCATTATCTATCGCTACATTACCTGTTTCGTCCTTGTTTTGTGCGTCATGGCGACGACTTCTGTAGTCGATCTTAAGCTGTTAAAAGCTAAAGATAGAGCTCCTGATTTTAGTCTTATGCTTTTTGATGTTATTGGAACAGCAAAAAATTTCGGGCAATCAACGTTACCTGAAATTCCTGAGGTTGCCGATCAGATGGCTCTTATCAATCATTGCTATACACCGTTGCAGTGGGATACAATATCCTACTGGAACGAAACCGATCATTGCAATGCCATAGCTTCCCATTATTTTGATGAAAAAACGTCGTCAGGTAATCAAATAGATCAACTCCGGCATGAACTCCGTAGAGCATGGCTCACCTCAATAGTTAACCATCCATTGGCATACTTAAAACATCGTATTTCACATTTTAATCGGTTTCTGGATTATCAAGGACATCGCCCAGTTTATCGACCTCTTTACACGTTTTTTTTCGGCATTATCGCTTCTTATAACGAAAATGATGTTTTAAATTACCGTGTAGAAACTCCAAATATCTGGAAGTATTTTACTAGTAAGGAAAATAATTTAGCCAACCAACTATGGTTCCACCCTTATGTCTATTTGCTTATTCTGTTGTTTTTCTATCTGGCAACACTTGCCACCAGCGACCGGTTTAACCGGACTTTGAATGTCGTTGCGTTTTCCGGCATGATCTATCTGGTCGGATATTTATTCGTCGGTGTTTCTTCCGACTTCCGTTATTCCTATCCGAGCTTGTTGTTAAGCATTATGTGTATTCTTGCTGCATTCGCTTATTATAGTCAGAAGCGGCAAGTGTTTGGAACCAAGAAAACGCGGATTATAGCAGCCTCGGTCACTGTTCCATTATTGTTGATCGGCATTATTCTGTAAGCTTTAAAAACCACAGAGAAGACTTCGCGACTGTAAAAAGGACGACAGGTTATTGACCTCAAAAAGGCAAATAACCCGTCGCGCAACTTAGTCTTCCACCTCCTTAAATCCGGCATATGTTCAACCGCGACCGTAAGGTTGATGAATGGAGAAAAACGGTTTTTCATTTTGCTCAAAAACAACATCCAGCTTTTCAACCAAAGCAAAAAATCACTGAACCGAATATTGAACCACAGCCCCGCTTTTAGCGGGGTTTTTATTGCCTTCATTTATCATTGGAAAGGAAACACTATGACATAACAAATAAGCGACCAAGGCCTTCAGAAACTGAAACAATGGGAAAAGTTTGGGAATAGAACCAATCAGGACGGAAGTAGTTTCCGGAAAATCGGTTATGATGGCTGTTATAAAAAACTTCTAACTACGGTTTATTCTTTCATCGCCAGAATGCCACAAAATAGTTCCACAGAAGCAGGATTGGAAACCTTTGTTCGCGAGCTCGATCCATTTCTAAACTGTTGATTGTTCATTAACAAATGCAATATTTGACAGTTCTAAAAGATAAAGATTCGGCTAAAGTTGTGTACAACCAAATTCACTACCAGACGGATAAAAATCTATACCTTCTCCCATTGGTGAATCACGAATGATGAATTCGTAATAAATATGAATATTTATAGATAATAAAATATGTTTATAATTTAAAATTTTTTACAAAACTTATATACACATTATATGATTAAAAAACTCATTTATTACGATGAATGAAATTAAATTGTTAATATTTTTATTTACTAATAAAAATTATATTTATTATTATTTTTATATTTTCTATTGAGAATATTTTTTAAAATCATAATTTATATATTTAAAACGGATATATTAAAATTTAAATTGTTATATTTTATAAATAATCATATTCCCATTGACACGATAATGTACACCCGATAGAGCACTCTTCTTATATCGACCTACACATCACGACAGCTCTGTTTTCAATACGTTTTCTAACGACAGACATTCGACTTATATAAATGGGAGTGAACTGTGCAACCCGGATTAGACAAACCTATGGGAAATAATTTCAAAACAGATTCCTATTCTATAATGGAAAAAATCCGTTTTTTTTTAAAAAATAACTATTTATTGTTTTTTTTATTTTGTGCATTTTTATTTTTGTTCTGGTTTTTTTATCCGGGAGTTGTCGCATATGATTCATTTAATGTATATGAAAATGCTTACTATAATCATGTAGGAAACTGGCATTCTGCTTTATTGACGCGATTATGGCAGTTCATTCTATATTTCACCGACATCCGCGGTATTTTTTTGCTCATCCAATTAGTCCCAATCTGCCTGGGGTTGTATATTATAGCAAGAAATATATCCAAAGGCGTTCTGACTGGCATTATCTGCGTATTGATATTATTTATCCCGCCAGTTTTTGCCGATATTTTTGTAGTCTTAAAAGACACTTATCTTGCAGCATTTACATTTTTGATTGCAGCATTGATGCTTGACAAGGCAATTTCTGATAAACAAAAAACACGTCTATTTTGCATCATGAGCGCAATTGTCCTAGTGCTTTGCTTCTATGTGCGCGCGAATGGTTGTTTTATTACAGTTCCCTTGCTTGTTGCGCTTTTTATGGGCTGGAAAGCACCGATTATCTACCGCTATATCACCTGCCTCGTCGTTGTATTGTGCGTTATTGCGACAACCTCATTTGTTGATCTTAAAATGTTAAAAGCCAAAGATGAAGCACCGGATTTTGGTCTTCTGATTTTTGACATCATCGGAACTGCAAGAAATTCAGGTCAATCAACGTTACCCGAGCTCCCTGAAGTACCCGATCAAATGGCAATTATCAAACATTGCTATACGCCGTTGCAGTGGGATACGATTTCATATTGGGCAGCGAAAGATCATTGCAACGCCATTTCCTCACATTACTTTAGTGCTAAACCGCCGGTGGATAAATCAGTTAAACAATTCAGGCGCGAGCTTCGCAAAGCTTGGCTCACAGCAATCGTCGAGCATCCGGTAGCATATTTCAAACATCGAATTTCACATTTTAACCGGTTTTTAAATTATCAAGGACATCGTCCTGTTTATCGCCCGATATATACGTCGGTTCTTGGATTTGTAGATTTTGGAAGTAAAACTGGTCCACTTACTACCGATTCAGGAAAGGAAGCCGCCAAGATTTGGGACAGATTTTTACGTACAAATCTACAAAATCAACTATGGTTCTGTCCTTATATCAGTTTGCTTATTCTGCTGTTTTTCTATCTCTCAACACTTGCCACTAGCGACCGATTTAACTGGACTTTGAATGTCGTTGCATTTTCCGGCATGATCTATATGGTCGGCTTCTTATTTGTCGGTGTTTCTGCCGACTTCCGGTATTCCTATCCAAGTTTGCTGTTAAGCATTTTATGCATTCTAGCAGCATTCGGTTATTATAGTCAGAAACATGAAGTGTTCGGAACAAAGAAAACGCGGATTATAGCAGCCTCGGTCACAATTCCATTATTGTTGATCGGTATTATTTTGTAAAATCTTAAAAATCATGGGAACGACTGCGCGACTTTAAAAAGGACGACGGGTTATTGACCTTAAGAAGGCAAATAACCCGTCCCGTAATTATGCCGTTAGCCCTTCTAAATCCGGCATAAGTCCAACTGCGACCGTCAGGTTGATGAATGGGAAAAACGGTTTTTCATTTTGCTCAAAAACAACATCCAGCTTTTCAACAAAAGCAAACACTCACTGAATTGAATATTGAACCACAACCCCGCTTTTCGCGGAGTTTTTGATCGCCTTCATTTGTCATTGATAATGAAACACTATGACATTACAAACAAGCGACCAAGGCTTTGACAAACTGAAACAATGGGAAAAGTTTGGGAATAGAACCAATCAGGACGGAAGTAGTT
>CALYRA010000159.1 GCA_945292135.1 uncultured Dysgonomonas sp. | reverse complement strand
AACAAGAAGTATCTTTTTATCAGCTATTTGCAGATTCTTAGTCAAGGCTACGAACTCTTTTGTATGCGGTTTATCAAACGAAAAGTCTTCTACAACGATTATTTGATTATCTTTTGCTTTGTAAGCTAATGCTGATTTACGAGCCAAAACTTTCACTTTTTTGTTAAGCTTAAAGTGATAATCTCTTGGTTTAGGACCAAATACTCGAGCTCCTCCAACTAATACGGGTGAATTGATATCACCTCGACGTGCTCCTCCTGAACCTTTTTGGCGGATTAGCTTACGCGTAATTCCTGACCTCTCACTTCTTTCTTTCGATTTGTGAGTTCCTTGACGTTGATTTGCTAGGTATTGTTTCACGTCTAACCAAAGAACATGGTCGTTAGGCTCGATTGCATAAATAGCATCATTTAATGCTACTTTCTTTCCGGTTTCTTTACCGTTGATATCTAATACACTAAGTTCCATTTACTTTTCAATTAAAACGATTGAACCTTTACTTCCTGGAACTGATCCTTTTATCAACAAAAGGTTGTGTTCCGGAATTACTTTAATTACTTGTAGATTTTGTACAGTTGTACGAGCATTTCCCATTTGGCCTCCCATTCTTGTACCTTTAAATACCTTAGCCGGGTAAGAACATGCACCGATAGAACCGGGAGCACGTAAACGATTGTGTTGTCCTAGAGTAGCTTCTCCTACGCCTCGGAAATTATGACGTTTAACAACTCCTTGGAAGCCCTTACCTTTTGATGTTCCTATTACATCTACAAATACAGTATCTCCAAATAAATCTACTGTAAGGACATCGCCTAATTTGCAATCACTAAATCCTTTGAACTCGGCCAAGTGTCTCTTGGGTGTTACTCCTGCTTTTTTGAAGTGTCCAGCCAATGGCTTAGTAGTGTGTTTGTCTTTTTTGTCGACAAATCCTAATTGAACTGCTTCATAACCGTCAGTTTCTGCGGTTTTAATTTGAGTAACTACACAAGGACCTACTTCGATAACAGTGCATGGAATATTTTTACCATCGGCACTGAAAACGGATGTCATTCCGATTTTTTTTCCTAATAATCCTGGCATTTCTCTTTAATTTATAAATATTATAGTATTTGTTTATCAAACTTTAATCTCTACTTCAACTCCACTTGGCAATTCAAGTTTCATTAGAGCATCTACTGTTTTAGCTGTAGAGCTATAAATATCAATCAATCTCTTGTATGAACTTAGTTCAAATTGTTCACGAGATTTCTTATTTACGAAAGTTGATCGGTTTACAGTAAAGATACGTTTATGAGTTGGTAATGGAATTGGACCGCTTACTACCGCACCTGTTGCTTTTACTGTTTTTACAATTTTCTCGGCTGATTTGTCAACCAAGCTGTAATCGTAAGATTTTAGTTTAATTCTGATTTTTTGACTCATTTTCTATTAATTGTTATTATTATCTATGTATACAAGTTTAGGACTATGATTAAGAGTCATTCACTAATCATAGTCCCACTATTTTATTTAATCAAATCTACGCGACCTTTAACTTCGGTTAGTACTTGTTTTGCAATAGACGGCGACACGTCTTCATAGTGAGAGAATGTCATTGCCGATGTTGCACGTCCTGAAGTAATTGTACGTAATGATGTCACATATCCAAACATTTCAGCCAACGGAACTTTAGCTTTTACGATACGAGCGCCTGAACGGCTTGACTCCATTCCTTCAACTTGTCCTCGACGTTTGTTCAAGTCAGAAATTACATCCCCCATATTTTCTTCGGGCGTTACTACTTCTATTTTCATAATTGGTTCACGAAGAACCGGGCTTGCTTTTTCTGATGCTGACTTAAATGCAAATTTAGCACAAAGTTCGAATGATAACTGATCTGAGTCAACCGGGTGGAAAGATCCATCTACCAATACAACTTTCAATTTATCTAGAGCATATCCTGCTAAGACACCATTTTTCATCGCTATTGCAAATCCTTTTTGAACTGATGGTATAAATTCTTTAGGAACATTACCACCTTTCACTTCATCGATGAATTGCAATTCTCCTTCGAAGTCCTCATCTGCTGGTCCTACTTTTACAATTATATCGGCGAATTTACCGCGACCTCCTGATTGTTTTTTATAAACTTCACGAAGTTCTACTGTTTCTGTAATCGCTTCTTTATATGAAACCTGAGGACGTCCTTGATTACATTCAACTTTGAACTCTCGTTTCAAACGATCGATAATGATTTCAAGGTGAAGCTCACCCATACCTTCTATAATTGTTTGACCGGAGTCTTCGTCAGTATGTACACGGAATGTCGGATCTTCTTCTGAAAGCTTAGCTAACCCGTTAGACAATTTATCTAAATCTTTTTGGGTTTGCGGCTCAATTGAAATTCCGATTACGGGTTCCGGGAAGTCCATTGACTCAAGTACAATCGGATTGGCTTCATCACATAATGTATCTCCTGTGCGAATATCTTTAAATCCTACTCCTGCACCTATATCTCCACAACCAATAACATCTTTTGGATTTTGCTTGTTAGAGTGCATTTGGAACAAACGTGAAATACGTTCTCTTTTGTCTGAGCGCGGATTGTAAACATATGATCCTGCCGGAAGTTCTCCTGAATATACACGGAAGAAACACAAACGACCAACAAAAGGGTCTGTCGCAATCTTAAATGCTAATGCGCAAAGCGGTTCGCTAGGATTAGGATGACGCACTACAATTTTATCTGTGCGCGGATCTACTCCTTCAATTGCTAATGTGTCTATTGGAGCGGGAAGATATTTACATACAGCATCCAAAAGTGGCTGAACTCCTTTATTCTTGAATGAAGAACCACAAAGCATCGGATTAATAGCCATAGACAAAGTCCCTACGCGTAATGCTGAAAGGATTTCATCTTCTGTGATTGTTGATGGATCATCAAAGAATTTTTCCATCAAGGTTTCATCGCACTCAGCTACTTTTTCAAGCATTTTTTCACGCCAGTCGGTTGCTTCGGCAAGCCATTCCGCTGGTATGTCAGCTAATTCATAGTCTGCTCCCATTGTTTCATCATGCCAATACATAGCCTTCATTTTCACAAGGTCAATAATACCTTTGAAACTTTCTTCCGCACCAATAGGAATTTGAATAGGACACGGAGTAGCTCCCAGTACTTCTTTTATTTGACGTACTACATCATAAAAGTTCGCACCTGAACGGTCCATCTTGTTCACGTAACATATACGAGGAACATTATATTTATCTGCTTGACGCCACACTGTTTCTGACTGAGGTTCTACGCCTCCAACCGCACAGAATGTAGCTATAGCTCCATCAAGAATACGAAGTGAACGTTCTACTTCGACTGTAAAGTCTACGTGTCCGGGAGTATCTATCAAGTTGATTTTGAACAGTTCATTATTATATTTCCACTGTGTAGTTGTAGCTGCTGATGTAATAGTGATACCGCGTTCTTGTTCTTGCTCCATCCAGTCCATTGTAGCTGCACCGTCATGAACCTCACCTATTTTGTGAGTCAATCCGGTATAGAACAATATACGTTCGGACGTAGTAGTTTTACCGGCATCAATGTGAGCCATGATACCGATATTTCTCGTATTCCTTAAGTTATCAATAACTTTAGCCATTATTTATTTTCCTTCCTTCTTACTTAATATAATATTAAAATCTGAAGTGAGCGAATGCACGGTTAGCTTCCGCCATCTTGTGCATATCTTCTTTACGTTTGAATGCTCCTCCTTGATTATTAAATGCGTCGACAATTTCGGCCGCTAGTTTATCCGCCATTGTTTTACCTCCTCTTTTACGAGCATAAAGAATAAGGTTCTTCATACATATTGACTCTTTACGGTCAGGACGTATTTCTGTCGGAACCTGAAATGTCGCACCACCTACACGGCGAGACTTCACTTCTACTTGAGGGGTTACGTTATCAAGCGCGGTTTTCCATATTTCTAACGAAGATTTTTCTTCGTTTGCCAGTTTCATTTTTACATTTTCTAATGCAGTGTAGAAAATTGAAAATGCAGTGGATTTTTTTCCATCATACATCAAGTGGTTAACGAATTTCGTAACCTTTACATCACCGAAAACGGGATCCGGTAGGATCTGTCTCTTTTTTGGTTTTGCTTTTCTCATTTTTTACTTTAAAATTTTGTTTTTGTTTTTGGTTGCCAATTTTAGATGTCTTCAACAAATTTCCGCCGAAATCGTTTACTCAACCTGTATTTGCCTATCCAATAAACTTAAACCGTTTTAATACTTTTACTAATCTAATTCGGCTTACTTAGGGTAATCAACAGCTTTGTTTATTTTTTCTTTCCTTTCGCTGCCGCAGCTGGCGCTGCCCCTGCTTTAGGACGTTTAGCTCCGTATTTGGAACGGCGTTGAGTACGACCATTCACCCCTGCTGTATCTAAAGTTCCACGAACAATATGATAACGAACACCGGGAAGGTCTTTCACACGACCACCTCTAACAAGCACAATTGAGTGTTCTTGCAAATTATGACCTTCTCCGGGTATATAAGCATTCACCTCTTTTGAATTTGTTAAACGCACACGTGCGACTTTACGCATTGCCGAGTTTGGTTTTTTAGGAGTGGTGGTATATACACGAATACAAACGCCACGACGTTGCGGGCAAGCATCCAATGCACGAGATTTACTCTTTTCAACCAAAACAGTACGTCCTTTTCTTACTAATTGTTGAATTGTAGGCATTTTGTTTTAATCTTTAAAACTTAAATTTTATGTTAAACATTATATTTCAAACAACGCTTCAAAATACCCCAAACAAATGACAATCAGTAGATTACCATTTGACAGGAG
>CALYRA010000158.1 GCA_945292135.1 uncultured Dysgonomonas sp. | reverse complement strand
AATGGCCAAACGGATATAATTTAGTTTTGAAGATTTTAATACGCCCTTTTTTATCAATACACATTCAGATATTATTGTTATTAAATATGTATGAAGATTTATAAAAGCTGCAACAGTGGTTATATTTACAAAATGAGATAGCATCATTTTGTCATTTGAAATCTCCGAATAAAAATTCAATAAAAGAAAAGTAGAAGTTATTAATCCAGAAATGATAAGTGCAATATGTGGAGTAGAGTATTTAGGGTGAAGCTTTGAAAATGATTGAATAAAGAATTTATTTTTACTTGCAGCATATACGCTGCGGGCAGTAACTAATATCCAGCCGGCTAATGTACCAATCAGGGATATCATAATAATGAAATTAATTATCAATTTACCATAGTTTCCTATAAATCCTTTATTTATAGCGTCAGCAAAAGGTGAATCTGAATTTGCTAATTCAGTTTGAGGTACAAGAGCAAATAAAGATATATTTAATAAAATATATATAATAGCAACAATTAATAAACCTATAATGATGCTTCGTTGAATATTTTTCTCCGGATTTTTTATTTCACCTCCCGCCATTGTAGAGCTTTCAAGACCTGTAAAAGCCCAAAAAAGTAATGCGATAGCAGTAGAGATCATTGTAAAGAAATTAACGTCAGATTTATCCGCCAAAGCAGCAGGAAGTTCATTACTCGTTAATATATCAATGTTAAAATGCGGAATAGCTATTAAGATAACAAGGGCAAATACTATAAATTTCAAAATGTTAGCGGTGATACTAACCCAACCGGCAAATTTAACACCTATTATATTGATATAAGTGAAAAACCATACGATAAGTAAAGTTATAGCCAACCTATATACAGGGGTATTGAAATTTGGCATTAGTTCAGCGAAAGTAGTAAACATCAAATCTACAATTGCGGCGTTTCCTATAGCGGCGGCTACCCACCAAATAAGACTGACTGTATAACCGCCAAAATTACCTAAAGCTGCTTCAGCATACATAACAGGACCTCCTGCTTTAGGTATTGCTCTGCTTAAATTACCATAACTTAGCGCTATGAATATAGCTCCTGCGGCTACTATTATCCATGCAAGTATTGTAATTGAGGGAGTAGCAACTTTCGCTAAAGCAGAGGGCAAACCATATATACCGGAACCGATCATATTACCAATCACAATACTGACCGCTGTTATCAAACCTAAATCTCGTTTGAGTGATGTTTTATTGGAATCCAATTTTATGTATTATTTAAATTTAAGTTGCAAAACTAGTTAAACTTTTGCATATCTTTTTCCAACCTAAATAATTCTTTTATTTATTTAATAAAGAAGTATTTATTTTATTTTGAATAAAATATTTAGTATTCTATTAATTATTAGATAAATATCTTTTGATGAATCTGGGTTATAGATTTTTGAGGTAATTAAATGTTAACAAGAATTTATATCTTTGTAAGATATGTATCAAGAATATTTACCGGACATACGTTTAAGACATCTGATAGAAACTTATTGGGTTGCGGATGGATTTATTGAAAAGCCTTTTTCAGAACGAATTATGCCGGATGGCTGTGTAGATATAATATTAGATTTTGGTAATAATGACGGAACAGGCAAACTTAAAACTGGTCTGCCTGAAATGATTGGTACAATGACTTCTCCGCTAAGTATTACATATGAAATAGGGTACGTACAAATGATGGGTATTCGATTTGCGCCCGGAGGAATAACAGCTTTTACCCACATTCCGATTTTCGAATTAACAAATCAAAATATAGAACTTCCTTTTAATGAAACTTTATTTGACTATAAATTTTTTGAACGATTACCGAGCATGAATAGCATGTCTGAAAGAATCAATTATATAAATTATTATTTTCTTTCATGTTTATACAAACTTTATTTACCAGATCAGCAAATTCAATATGCTATTTCTCTCATAAGGAAAAATAACGGATTATTTCCAATAAAACAACTATCCGGAGACGTCTGCTTATCAGAACGTCAATTAGAACGTAAATTTAAATTTGCTACGGGTATTTCTCCTAAACAATTTAGTAATATTACTCGTTTCGGATATACTTGCCAATATTTAAAAACTCACCAAAATGATAGTATTTTTGATATTGCGGTTGACTGCGGCTATCATGACCATTCGCATATGAATAAAGAATTTCAGCGTTTGGGGAATATTTCACCTTCTGAATATTTTTAGAAGAATGTCGGTTTTTTACACGAAATAGATTAATCCAATTCTATATTTTTACATCTAAAAATATGAAAACTATGGAATATACTTCTTTATCTCCGAATATTGGAGTGAAAAATGTAGCTGAAACAGTTCGGTTCTATACTGAAATATTAGGTTTTAATCTAACTATGAGCGTACCCTCTAATGACGGGTTCGAAGGACTACAATGGGCTATGCTTGAAAATGGCAATTCAACAATAATGTTTCAGGAAATAAATAATTTGAAAAACGAATACCCTGAAATGCAAAACCGTTCTGAAATAGGACTGTGTACTTTTTACATAACAATGAAAAACAGTTATGGATTATATGAGAAAATAAAAAACACTAAATATCTGGCTCATGATATGAATAAAACATTTTATGGAGCTGATGAATTTGCGATTTATGATAACAATGGATATATATTAACAATAACAGAAGATAATAGTATTAAGGATAGTATTAAGAATTATGATAATTTTTTTCTTCCCGCTGATGATTTTCTTGAAAGCATTCATTTTTATGAAAATTTGCTTGGGTTAGAAAAGAAATTTGTATTCCTTGAAAAAGGAATGATAGCTTTTAAGATAGGAAAAGAAGAACCAGCAATCATATTGAAAGATAAAGCGAAAATGCCTGATACAATACCAACGATATGGTTAGAAGTCGAAGATGTGGCAGCGATTTATGAAATGCTGAAAATAAAAGGAGTTCAATTTCTTTCTGCTCCATTTCGGATTCATACAGGATGGGCTGTCGAATTTAATGACCCTTCCGGAAATAGATTAGGATTTACCGATTATAAAATATAATTCACATGAAATTTAAAGATTTATCTATAACATCTGTTTCTATAGCTTGAATCATTCAGATTGTTGTTTAATAATATATTATTTGAGGAAAATGTGATTGATTTAAATGAGAAATTATAATTTGATGAAGGACTTTCTTAATATTACCTTCGAAGTTAAAAGAAATCTTATTTTCAAGATGTCTTTTAATTACCGGGATAACAATACAAAAGTCCAAGACCAGTTAATAGGTTTTGGACTTTAATATTAGATATGAAATTTTTTAATTTTGAGTTTCGAGATATACCACATGAGTTTGTAAATATTCCTCAAGACCATGTTTGCCATCTGCCAATACCCGATTTACGCCATCCAGCATGAAATCCTTGCATAGCTTCAAAATTTTCACGATTGATATAAGTTTCTCCAAATTTTAAGGCTCTGACAAGTTTAAATGCCGTATCCAAGTTTTGAGTATATATTGATGAAGTCAAACCATACTCACAATCATTTGCCCATGTGATAGCATCTTCAATATCAGAGAATTCTACTACTGGTAAAACGGGACCAAATGTTTCTTCTCGTATAATATCCATCTTTTGAGAAACTTCAGTTAGTATAGTTGGTTCAAAAAAATACCCTTTATTACCTATACGATTACCACCAAAAGCAAGTTTTGCTCCCTGTTTAACAGCTTTTTCAACTTTCTCGCTTACAGATTTTAAGGCGTTAGCTTCCACTAATGGTCCCATATCCAAGTCGGCAATTTCAGATGGATTTCCTACTTTCACCTGTTTCATACCCGCAATCAGTTTTTCAATGAAAACGTCCTTTACTTTCTTATGCACATAAACACGTTCGGCGCAATTACATACTTGACCCGTATTGATGACGCGAGAAGCAATAATTGATTTTACAGCTAAATCAAGATCGGCGTCATCCATGACGATAGCGGGAGCTTTTCCTCCTAATTCGAGCGAAACTTTTATAACATTAGATGCAGCGGCAGCCATTGTTTGTTGACCTGCCGCAACGCTTCCCGTAAGACTAACCATTCCTACTTTCGGATTTGAAGCCAATTCATTTCCAATAACGGAACCTCGTCCCATAACCATATTGAATACTCCGGCAGGAACGCCTGCTTCTTCTACTATTTGAGCAAAAACGTAAGCATTTTCAGGAGTAATCTGGCTTGGCTTAACAACAATTGTATTTCCTGTTACCAATGCCGGAGCTGCTTTGCGGGCTATAAGAAAGAATGGAAAATTCCAAGGCAGAATACCTGTAGTTACACCGATTGGTTTTTTGAAAAGAAATATATTTTCATTCGGACGGTCACTTTGGATAATTTCACCTTCATATCGGCGTGCCCATCCTGCCATGTATTTGAGATAATCAGCCGTAAATAATACTTCTACATTTGCCAAGCCCTGAGTTTTACCACCTTCGCGGACAATAATATCAGTTAGTTCTTTTTCTCTTTTATATATACCCTCAGCTATCTTAATTAAATAACCGGCTCTTTCCACAGCAGGCATCCGTGCCCATTTATCTTGCGCTTTTTCTGCTGCATCAATTGCTTTTTGGACATCCTCAATAGTGCCATCAGGCATTAGCGATATTACTTCTTCAGTTGATGGGTTTAATACATCAATCCATTTATCAGATGTATTTTCTGCAAACTTTCCATCAATAAACATTTTTAATTTTTTCATGGTATATAAATTAGTGAATTTATAATAATAAAATAAAGTATTTCTGTATCTTTCTTTCCATTAATTGACTTGCAATTTAAATCTTTAATTTTATGTATAAAAATAATATAACAGGAATAATGTTCAAATATTTGTATTATTG
>CALYRA010000157.1 GCA_945292135.1 uncultured Dysgonomonas sp. | reverse complement strand
GTATAGGCGCTGGCGCTGGTGCTGGCATTGGAGCTGGTCTCGGAGCGCTTATTGGCGGTGGTAAAGGTGCTGCTTGGGGCGCTGGAATCGGTGCAGTAGTAGGCGGTGGTGCCGGTGCTATCATCGGTAACAAAATGGATAAACAAAAAGCTGAATTGGAAAAAATCAATGGAGCTCAAGTTGAATCTATAAATGATGGACAAGCTATTAAAGTAACTTTCGAATCAGGAATTCTATTCGCTACAAACTCAAGTACATTGAATACGACTTCTCAAAGCTCTTTGACTAGCTTCGCTAAATCTTTAATCAATAACCCTGATACAGATATTGAAATTTATGGTCATACAGACAGTACAGGTAATGACAATATTAATATTCCATTGTCAGAAAGACGTGCACAAGCTGTATACTCATTTCTTTCTTCAAAAGGAGTTTCCGGAAAACGTATGACTTCTCAAGGTTTAGGCTCTTCAATGCCAGTTGCTGACAATAGCACATCTGCTGGTAAAGCTCAAAACCGTCGCGTTGAAGTTTACATCCTTCCAAATGAGAAGATGATCAGCGATGCTAAACAAGGTAAATAAATTATAGCTTAACTGATTAAATATAAAAAAACCGGCAAATGCCGGTTTTTTTATTTAGAAATATATCACTATCATTGGGTTATATATTATCCCTAATTACGTATTTCCAGATCAATATCACTTATATTCAAACACACTAAAGCCATGATATAAATTTGTGGTAGTTATATTAATAAATCCAATTTATACACCTGTTCGTAAACCTTAACAATTCTTACTATCATATCGGCACAAGTATTTACTTTAAATCTATGCCGCTTTGTTAATAACCCTGTTAAATTAATATTTGATCTAAGTGCTCGTTTTTTAATTATTCAAACTTTTTCTTTATCTATTTTTAATTAATTCGGAAAGATATGCGTTCCCGATAATTCATGCCCAATTTCTGACGCTCTTGTTATAACCACTTCTTTCACACCGGAATTTATAGCTTCAAATGAATTTTCAAGTTTTGGAATCATACCGCCTTGTATAACTCCCTCACGGACAAGCCTTTCAAAATCACCTTTATTTAGAGATGGTATAATGCTTTCATCATCGTTTTCATCCCTTAATACACCTTTCTTCTCAAAGCAAAACACAAGTGTAACATCAAATTTTGCAGCCAAAGTTTTTGCAACTTCTCCCGCAATAGTATCAGCATTCGTATTCAATAAATGCCCTTTCCTATCATGCGTGAGAGGGGCAAGCACGGGTACGACACCTTGCATAATCAATGTAGATAGTGTATTTGAATTGACAGATTTCACGTCTCCGACATATCCATAATCTATTTCTGAAACAGGACGTTTTTCGGATACAATTATATTCATATCAGCCCCGGTCAAGCCTAACGCATTTATATCCAACTCCTGCAATCGGGCAACTATATTTTTATTTATTAGTCCGCCATAAACCATAGCGACAATTTTCAAAGTCTCAGCGTCAGTTATTCTGCGACCATTCACCATTTGACTTTCAACACCAAGTTTTTCGCCCAAACGAGTTGCTGAACGCCCTCCTCCGTGTACAAGCAATTTATGTCCTTTGATCCGCGAAAAATCTACCAATAATTTATTCAATGAATCTTCTTCTTCAACAATCTTCCCACCGACCTTTATAATAGTTAATTTTTCCATATTTCTCTTTTATTTAATAAATACAAATATAAAAAAAGAGGTTGTTCGTTAACCAAACAACCTCCTGTAAATCTCTTCAAACTGTAAATTATCTTCTCAATCCCAGTTCTTTTACGATAGCACGATATCTTTCGATATCATTAGCTACTAAATAGTCTAATAAACGACGACGTTTACCAACAAGTCTTTTCAAAGATCTTTCAGTGTTATAATCTTTCTTATTTGACTTCAAATGCTCAGTCAAATGCGAAATACGGTATGAAAACAATGCTATCTGCGCTTCAGGCGAGCCAGTATCAGTGTTAGACTTTCCGTACTTTGCAAAGATTTCTTCTTTTTTAGCCGAATCTAAATACATAGTTCTTTTAATTAATTTATTAAATCGAGGTGCAAAGATAATGTTTTTATTTTGGCGTACAAAACTTTGGCGCAAAATATAAACATAAGGTTACCCTGCCGCTTGATATGAATTATATTCTAAGCCATCATCTGTTATATCAAAATTCCATTCATCACTATGTTCGGATTCTGACATATAATCTGAATAACCATCATCAAAACTCCCGAAAATTTCTGAATGACAACAATTATTGGCAATCACTTTGATATTGTCGTTATCTACATAAATCTGATAGTATTTTATCGAATAACCATTATCGATAGTCAATTTATAAATGCCACAAGACTTATTATAATGAATATCATTCAAATCTAAACGGTTAAGCGTATAGCGTAAACTCTTATCATTATCAAACCGGTCTTCTGAGCCGGATGATTTTTCATTCAGTTCCTTTTTTATCTGCTTCAAATCTTCTATGGCTTTCTTTCGTCTGCCACGCAAATACGACTCTCTCTCTTTCAGCAAATTTACATTTTCTGTTTCGATCTCCGATAACTTTACTTTGCTATTGTCATACAAAGCCCTATAAAATCTTTCAAAATAATTCTGGTATTGGGCGTTACTAAATGTATAGCCATTACGAGCAAATATTTCATTACGCATCAAAGCTAACTCCTCAGGAGTTTTATTTGCTATATCTTCTTGGTCGAGTAACCGAATCTGGGCATTGGTCTGCAATGACAGAAACAGAATTGTAAGAATAAATATAGTCCTCATTACTTTTTAATTAAAAAGGTAAATCATCCCCGGATTCTCCACCAAAGTCAACAGGTTGTGCAGGCCTAGGATCGTCAGACGCTGAATAACCTGCTCCGCCATTTTGCGTTCCTCCGGCAAGTTCTACTTTCCAAGCTCTGACATCTGTATACCATCTTCCATTAAACTCACGACTCTCAAGATCAAACGAAATATCAAGTAATGCGCCTTCTTGTAACATACTATCGCCAACCTTTTCTCCCCATAAGGTGATACATATTTTTTTAGGATACATACCATCCGTTTCAACAATAATATTTTGTCTTTTCCATTCTCCATTTTTACCCATACCGCTCTGTATAGGAAGCACTTGTACTAATTTAGCTGTTAATTGCATTTTTTAATTTTACTATTTTGTATTTATATTATCTATCTATTCATTATTATTCTTATCCGGGGGCGAACTATCATTTATATCCACTTGTAACGAGGGTTTATTTTCTTCATCGTAGTTTGTCAGAAATTCCTTATAATAAGAAAGAAGTAGTGTCGTAAGAGGTATTGCGATAATCATCCCGACAATCCCTAATAAAGATCCCCAAATAGATAAAGATAGCAGTATAATCGCAGGATTAAGCCCCATAGCTTTACCCATAATTCGTGGTACCAAGACTAAATCCATAATACATTGTACGATGACATATATTAAAGCAGTCAGCCCGATATAACCAAGGAAACTTATATCCGTATGCGACGCGGCACCAAGCCAACACAGCAATACAGCTATAGGGAAAGATATAACTTGCATATAAGGTATCATATGCATCAACCCGACCGCTATACCGAAAACAATCGCCATCGGAAGTCCTATAATCTGAAATCCAACAGCGTACAGTACGGATAATATAACGCAAATAAAGGCTTGATGACGAAAATACTTGTTCATACTATGCTCTATATCCTTTGTTATACGATTTACGATTGGACGATATTTGGCAGGTATAAGCAAGCGCCAAAGTTCATTTATCTTATCATAATCCAACAATATAAATATCAGATATAATAAAACAATAAAGACAACTGTCATACTAAGCGCTGCCGATATAGTACTTGAAAATATTTCTTTTAATGCGGGACTGATATATTGTACCGTTTCTACAATAGTATCTTTTGTAAAAGAATCCCTTATCTCATCAAAATTGACATAATGCGATATAAATTCTCCGATCAATACTACAAAACTGTCTTGCTCTTCAACTCCTTTATTTTGATAATCTACAATCAGCTGATTGATTTGCCATAATTCCATTTCGATAAGAGGCGCTACTGCAAAGCCAAGCAATATTAGCGTTCCAAAAACAGATAGCAGGGTAAGTACGACAGCCAGTCCATGAGCTAAATGCAGTTTTCGTTTAATAAAACGCACTATTGGATTTAACATATACGCAATGAGCCATGCTACCAGAAAAGGTAATAAAACGCCACGTAATATATAAAGTAAATAAAGACCTAAAACAAACAAAATCACACTGATTACTAACCGTACCGTGCGATCAAACGTATAAGGTCTATGAATTTGTGGACTCATGAATTTATTGAGCTCTAATTATAAAAAATTCTATCTTTGCAAAGATATTTTATTTTTCTCCAATTTTAGAATCCAGTTGTATAAATGATGATGTTAAAAAATATAATTATAATGACGCTTTTGTCGGTAAGTATTAACGTATTTCCTCAAAGCAAACAAAAAAGCATTGATGATTTTATCGCTAATCCCGCTTTCAATCATGCATCGATCGGAATTTGCGTTAAAGATTTTAACGGAGAAGAAATCATATCATACAATTCTGACAAATCATTTACTCCGGCGTCTGTATTAAAGTTAATTACAACATCGACGGCGTTTGAAACTTTAGGCGCAAATTACACGTATAAGACGACTTTAGCCAAAAAGGATGATCACTTGTATATTAAAGGTTCGGGAGATCCAACATTGGGCACAAAACATTTAGGCAATGAACAAAAAGCTTTTCTTGGCGTATGGTCTGATGAAATAAAAAAAGCATTTCCCGATACGAAAGAAA
>CALYRA010000156.1 GCA_945292135.1 uncultured Dysgonomonas sp. | reverse complement strand
CATGCTTGGTTTTTAATTTAATATCTCGGTTATAAATATGCGTTGGTTTATCGTATCCGCCATCATAATAACTATTATAAATACCTATGGATAACCTTCGGTTTGGGAACTAAGTCAATGTAAATTTTATAACCTCCCCATACTTTGCTAATTGATCAAAAGCATTTTTCAAAGTTGTCTGACCAAAATATACGCGAGCGCAATTTATGACTCCGCCATGTGTAAAGACCAAAATGGTTTTATAATTTTCTGTTTTTAATTCATCAAAAAACGAAGATACACGATTGTACATTTGTTGAAAAGACTCGCCATTGGGAGTTTGATTATTTATCCAATCTGTTTCCCATTCTTTCATTTCCAAATCATTCCATCTTTGCATTTCCCAATCACCAAAATGTAATTCCTTTAGCCGATCGTATAATCGTATTTCATCTTTGAATCCACAATATTCCGCTAATTTGGTGCAGCGGCTTAAAGGACTGGAAAACACAGCGTCATAAGCTATATTTTTCAAATTCCTTTTAACGATTTCAGCCTCAGCTTCAAATGTATCTTTCAATGGGACATCCGTTTGCCCATAACATACACCATTCAAGTTAACTGCCGTATGCCTTATCAAATATATATTCATATTTACTATTGATTTATTTTTACAGATCCTACCCTTTTTCTTTTGTGCTATATGTTTTTTCAGACAAATTTTAGGCAGATAGTTATTCCTAAATAAAAAGATATTTCACATAAAAGAAACATGGCTCCACAACAATCTCCTGTATATCCCTGAATTTTCTTTTTCATAAGAAAAATTAGCAAAAAAAATATGAATATTGGGAATATTATCGCAATCAGGAAATAAACGTCCGGTATCAATACTAATGGCAGAAATGCGAAAATCGCCGATATAGCGAATGGTATAAATGATATTTTATTATATACCGCCTTTAATTTACTTGTTTCAGCCGTCCTTGCATAGGAAAGAAATAACGTTATAAGGGAAGATATAAATTTACATAGTGGATCCGCTATCAATATACTTACGCAAGCTATATTAATCGGCATATTATTGAGCAAAGAAAAAAACAATAAAAAATAAATGATTAATGATAAAACTCCATAAGTGCCGATATGGGAATCTTTCATTATTTCTAATATCCTCTCTTTGTTATTGCCCCCTCCAAAACCATCAAAGAAGTCCGCTAAGCCATCTTCGTGTAAAGCTCCTGTTATTAATAAGCGGCTTAATAAGGCTAAAATTACAGCTATTGAATGCGGTAAGATCAATGATCCTAACCATAGAGTTCCGACCATTACTCCTCCTGTCAACCATCCTACGACAGCCCAATAATTAATCACCTCTTTGTAGTATTGTGCTGATACATTAAAACATTTCAATCTCCAAAAGGGCAATCGTGTAAAGAATACTAAAGCGGCTGCGATATTATTCATTTTTCAAAAGTATTTTGTAACTTTTATTTCATTGAATGAATTCATTTCATTAATCATCCGAATGCTTGATTCTAATATGGGATACGCGCATAAAGCTCCAGTTCCTTCGCCTAAACGCAGACCAAGATTTAGAATAGGCTTAGCATTAAGATATTCAAGTAAAAGTTTATGACCCGCTTCATCTCCCTGATGTCCGTATATCGCGTAATGTAATACATTCGGATTCAAAGTCGATGCGGCTAAAAGGCAATTGGTCATGATAAATCCGTCTATAAGAATAACTATTTTTAATTCCGCAGCTTTAAGCATAGCTCCTACTGTCATTACCATTTCATACCCTCCAAAATAGCGGATAATATCTTTTGGAGAATTATCACCCTTATAGTTTTCAAGCGATTCCTTTAATATTTTATATTTATGATTTATAATATTTCCCGAACTGTCACAGCCTGCTCCGACACATTTATCTAAGGGTATTTTTGTTAAACAAGACATCCACAAGGCGGAAGATGAAGTGTTTGTGATACCCATCTCTCCGAACGCTATTACATTGCATCCTTTGTCGTAACACAATTGTACGCATTCCGCTCCATATTGAATCGCTTGTTCCATTTCTTCTAAGGTCATTGCCGCTTCATGGAGATAATTTCGGGTCGATTTACGAATTTTCTTATTAATAATCGGATCCTCTTGTTTGAAATCAAAATTTACGCCTGCATCCACAATAAGCAAATCAAAATTGTGCTGACGAGCCAGAAAATTAACTCCTGCTCCCCCAGCCCAAAAATTAGCTATCATCTGATAGGTTACTTCTTGTGGCGATAGGCTAACGCCTTCTTCTGCAATTCCATGATCGCCCGCAAAGATAATATGACAAGGATGATTCAGTTCAGGACTAAGGGATTGTTGAATCCATCCTATTTGTTTCGCTAATTCTTCTAAAAAGCCCAAAGATCCTTTTGGCTTTGTTAAATTTTCTATTTTTTCTTTTAAATAAGGCAGTATTTCATCATTAGGTTTCTCAATATTAAATCTTAGCATTTCTGTATTTTATTTATGTTTATATCATTTTATCTTTACGGGTATTCCACATACAAGTAAGTGCACTTCATCGGCTTTGGAAGCAATATATTGGTTCAACCAACCTTGTAAATCTGCAAATTTTCGTTGAATTTCATTTTGAGACATTTCTCCTGAACCTATTTCGTTAGTGACAAAAATAAAGACGGCGTGTTGTTGCGTAAATTTATCGAATTCTTTCTTCAAAGCGGCTAATGATTTCGTAACATCTGAATTCAGGTCAAAAAAATAGTTTGTAGCCCATAATGTTACGCAATCAATAAGTACAACTTGATCTGATAAAGCAACGCACCTCAATTCTTTATCTATTTCAATATTTATCCACTCTTCTCCCCTATTTGCGATATGTAGTTCAATACGTTTCCGATGTTCTTCATCCCAAACACGTGACGTAGCCAAATATACAGGCCTGTTTGACAAAGACAAAGCCATTTGTTCAGCGTAATTGCTTTTACCTGATCTTTGCCCTCCTGTTATAAGTATTATTTTTCTCATTTTATTTATTATTTAAAGAGATACTTCCAACATATCAATGCTCTACGATAATATAAATTACTTTTAATTGTAAACTACATTGCTCTCCTTTCCTGTTGAAAGTATATTCTAAACTAATATTATGTTGTAGAATATCTTTCGTTTTTCGATCTTTATCAGTTATTGCAAAACAGTTTCCTATACATGAAATTCCTCATTTCAAGGATAATTGCTTAATTTTATGTTTATAATGGGATTTCATTTATGTTACGAACCATAGAGTTACATACTTTAACGCCTGATCTTTTATAGCGTAAAGAGTGTCTTGACCTATATCAGTAATCATTATATCTCTGGTTCTTTTTTGTATTTCTTCTATTCTTATGTATTCTTATACGCATATTGGTTTTATAATGTCTAAATCTTTGATCTCATTGAGATAAGAATAATGTATTTTCGCATATTATATTGAACATTCCCCTTGTCCGTAAAAGAGAATTTGCGTTTTGCTTACAAAATCTAACTACAACTAAAACAAATAGTAATGCTATTTTTTTCATCGTAAAGTAATCTATAACGAGCTTATCTCATTAAGATTTAAATAAATAATGATTATAACTTTTTTACTTAGTTTTATTCCCGAAACAATAGGTAAAATTTATGGCAGGTTTTCTGACTTTCCCCATATTTAAGCCTTCCCGACACTAGTCAGTGGCATGAAGATCAGCGCTATCTACTTATTTGTTGAAGCAGACGGGGTTACAGCAACGGGTATTGTTTTGGATTTTCACCAAATTCCCTCACATCATTTATCGAAAATAAATGATTCACCATCTGAAGATCAAAGTTAATAATAAAGTTTATAGAAAAAATACATGCCGTAAAGTTTTGTTTTACTCTTTAAGGTAAAACATATTCTTTATGACAATAAAAGTGATTTTATTAAAGAATAATTAACAGAAATAGGTCATCACCGAAAAATAGTTAATAATCCACCATCTTTTTAAATGCGTTATTAAATTGTGTTACAGTATTTTATAAACAGGGGAAGTCATAGTAAATTTGCATTCAATTAAACTAAAAGAGACTATATATGGATAAAAATAGAAATATGGAAAACCCTATCGAGTCACTTGATAATGTTAATCATATTGATGAGACAATGTACATAGTTGACAAGATAAGGAAATTAATAATAGAAGATGAAAATATTAGTAACAGAACAAAAGCAACTTTTTTAGAGCATTATATACAATATAAATTCCATCACAAAAAGCTTGAAGATAATATTCAAAATCTGATTCGAATTTTCAATGATTAATGTACAATATATTATACTAAAATAATCAAATCATAATATAATTTTCCTGTTAGTTTTTTACTCTTCACCTATTAGATCAGTTAATCTTATTATAAAGACAGAAATTCCGTTCTCTTTTTTATATTGTTTAATATGATCTGTATTCGGCTTAATTCTATCACTGAGTAGTCGGCTAACAACCGGATTGAGATTTCCGAATATACCAAGTATTTTAGGTATTAAGGTTCGTTTTATTCGCTTATCTGCTAACAGAAGGGCTAAAACTTTAGCGTTTTGGCTATTCTTGTTATTGATTTTAAGAATATCAGTCAGAATATCTGAATCTTTAGAAGGAACTATATTGTATAAATCTATTATTAGATTATTTATTTTGTTTGTTAAAGCTTGATTTTTAGTTTCTATTTCGGAATTTAAATCAAGCTCATTTTTCTTATTTACTCGTTCATTATTTTCTTTAATTATTCTATCGGTACTTTTTCGGTATTGATTAGTATAATCCTTTATTTCGTTTAAGACTTTAAGTACCCGCAATTGCTCGTCCAATAGTTTTAGTCGTTTGAGTATTAATATATTATCTATCAAACCATCAACA
>CALYRA010000155.1 GCA_945292135.1 uncultured Dysgonomonas sp. | reverse complement strand
TCAGCAGAAAATGATGATTGTGTTTATAAATAAATTAAATATAAATATTCCGACACTCCATATTACCGCTATATTAATAATAATAAAGAAATAGACAAGCTATATAACCATAAAAATAGGTATAACAACGATCGAGATATTCAGATATTTAGCCTGCTTCCTCAAGGTGCAGATTCTTTGCATCCATCCATTGAACACATAATGCCATATAAGTCGAGGAATCATATATTTAAAGATAAGTATTATAAACTTAATGAAAATGAAGTTTGTAAGACAATTACTTCGCATATGAAATTTGATTGCAATATGTACATTCATCCAACAGAGCCAAGAGGGTTGACTCCGAGAGAAGCAGCAAGAATCCAAACATTTCCTGATGATTATATTTTTTATGGAAGTCAGAATGGATGGTATGCACAAATCGGAAATGCTGTGCCTGTGAAATTAGCAGAAATTATAGGTAAACATATTATCAAATATCTACAATGAAGCATCTTGAATTATTTGCAGGTATTGGAGGTTTTAGAAGAGCTATAGATCTGCTCGGGAAAGATTTTAATATTCCTGTAAAGTGCATAGGTTTTTCTGAAATAGATCAATATGCACAAAAAACCTATGCAGCCAATTACGATATATCAGACGAAGTGATATTAGGTGATATTGTGAAATTTACGTCTGAAGAACTGAATTTAAAGAAATTACCAAATTTTGATTTACTAACGGGAGGGTTCCCTTGTCAGTCTTTTAGTATGATGGGAAAAAAACAAGGGTTCAGTGATGTCAGAGGAAACGTCTTTTTTCATATCATTGATATTATTAAAGAGAAACAGCCTACTTTTATTTTATTGGAAAATGTAAAAAACCTCACTACACATGAGAAAGGTAATACATTTAAGGTAATAAAAGAATCTTTATGTGATGCCGGATATAAGAATATATTTTTTGATATATTTAATACTGATAAATTTGGTTTGGCACAAAAAAGGAATAGAGTATATATATTTGCATCGCTTGTTGATTTACCTCTCACATTTAAATTCAGTGAAGAATCAGTCAGAGAGAGCTTCAGCTCTATTTCGACTAAAACTTCTTTATTGATACAATCTAATGTGTTAGATGTATTAGATAAAAATGTAGAAAATAAATATTATTTATCAGAGACAGTAAAGCCTACAATATTAGCTGACGGATCCAAAAATTTTAAATCAAAGTCAGAGATAAATCAACTTATAGCTCGCCCCCTCACTGCAACAATGGTAAAAATGCACAGAGCCTGTCAAGACAACTATTATAGTGATGAATTTTTATTGAACAAGTTCCCCCTTAAATATTTAGAGCATACATATTCTAAAGAAGAACAGGCAAATCATAAAATAAGAAAACTTACTCCTAAAGAGGCGTTATTATTACAAGGGTTTGATGAAATGTTCTTTACTAATGCAAGAAAAGAGGGTATGAGCGACCATCAACTCTATAAACAAGCTGGCAATGCTGTTAGCGTAAATACAGTATATGCAATATTACATCATTTATTTATAACTAATAATCTTAAACATCATGTTCTTTGAAGCACATTCTGAAGGTAAAATAGGTTATAAGCGTCTTACTGACGCAGATCTAGGACGAGCAAGAGGAAATATAACCCATATTGGATTGTTTGATGACATCTTAACGTTCCTGCCTGATCATTATGAGGGTAGTTCAATGTTTCTATATGAGGATAATTGTGATATATTAGATCTGTATTTTGATCGAATAGAAAATCCTGATGGTACATTTAGAAGTCCAAAAATAAAAAAAGGAGGTAAAAATGCAGTTTCTGTTGTTACTGTTATTCAAGATGTTGTAAAGGATTTACCCTTGAATTTAAAATGGTATTTAGTATGGTTTGGTCTTAAAAGTAGAGAATCTGTTTTTGTTCTATTTAACGATCAATCAGAACATTATAGAAATATAATGAAATGTATAGACTTGTCAAACGAAAATGTAAAAGGTCGTATTTCATCAGAACAACATGGTTTTCAGTCTCTAATTTCTTATTTGGAAAGTGTTGTCAATCATAATGGATCAGATATTATTCGAGAATTAGAAACGATATCACAAACAGGTGTTGCAAATAATTATAGACCTTTTGATATTGAAAAAGCCAATTTACTCTTTAAAGAAACAGGTAGAGCTGGAGAAGAATTAGTTGCAGAATATTTAAAAAGATTAAAACATCAAGGGGATATAGTTGCCTTTTCTTGGTTAAATCAAAGTCAAGAGTCGGGTTTGCCTTATGATTTTAAAATTCAAGAGCAGAATCAAAATATTATTCATGTTGATGTCAAAGCTACTTCATTTGGATTTGAGCAACCTATGATTTTTAGTAATCAAGAAATTAATTTTATCCAGAATATTCCTTGTTATCAGATTTTCAGAGTGTATGATCTATCAGAACCTAAACGACATTTAAGAATATGTAGCAATAGTAAAGAATTCATATCTAATTTAAATGCTGGGATTATAAATTTACAAACAGAAGTGCGAAAATATAACGTTGAGCTACAGTCGGTAAAATTAGCTATACCGCCAATAAACGCCAAGCTTCTATTTAAACCTAAAATTATTTTATAATATTGGGGACTGTCTAATATCTTAGAGAAAAGGTTAATTCTTTTGATTAACCTTTTCTATTTTTAAAATCAAAGCTTCCATAGTCCCAAGAAAAACCTTATTTAGAAGCCCACATTCCCATATAACAAACACATTCCACCCCAATTCCTTAAGAGCAGTTTCTTTTTGGAGATCCCTTTCTTTATTACTCATAATCTTATTTAACCACCATTCTGTATTTGTTTTAGGAATCACATATTTTTTGCATGAAGTATGACCATGCCAAAAACAGCCATTTACGAATATAGCAATCTTATATTTCGTTAGTACAATATCTGGAGAACCTGGTAGAGATTTGACATTAATTCTATACCTATACCCTTTACTAAATAGAAACTTGCGTACTTTAATTTCAGGTTTAGTATTTTTCCCTTTAATTCGGGACATATTATAACTTCTTACAGACTCAGAATGTACATCCATACGGCTTTAGATACTTTAGATACAAAAGTATAACATTAAATAATATTGGCTGTCAATAATAATGTGAATTTATCTTCATGTTTATAATTCAGTTATTATAAACATTGTATTGGAAACTCATAGTGTCAATACACTACAAATCTTAATTTATTATTTGCCAGTTGAGGGCATAAACTGAAAATTTCAGAATTTATTTTTCTTACGGATTTATATTTCTGCAATAAATCAAAATACAATAATTCAAAAGCAGTACTGGCGATAAAATCTACATCTTTTCGATAACCCGAAATAAACTGGCAATTTGTAGTTGTAATAAAATCAGAAATATTCTTTTCCGAAGTATGCAAAGTAGAACAACTTCCGAAGTGTACAATTTTGTTGGCTAATTTGCCCTCTAAAGCTGTTGCAATCTCTTTTAGTGTTATGTATTGGTTTTCTACTTCAATGCGATTAGTGCGACCGTGAAACGCTAAATATAACACAGGGTAGTTTTTATAAGTTCCTTTTGTGAATTGTTGTAGCCGGTAAAAGAATTCTTCTTTGGTGTTACATTTGTGGTAGATGTATTTGACACCCGAAACATTACAGAGTAAATCAAGAATAGGTTTTATATTTTGATGGCTTCTTGGGTTCTTATTCCAATTGCCCTCTAAACAATAAATATATTTCTCGTATGTCTTTGTATTACTCAAAGTGTAATATCGCTAAATACGTTATAAAAACGTGGCAAATCCTGTTCTCTTATTATCTCGTCATTGTAGACCTCTAACATTTGGATACTTCTATGACGGCTATACTTAGAAACAGTCAGTAATTCGCCCTTGTAAGACTTTATCAACTTGGTTATAAAAAAATGACGGAAGCTATGGGTACTTCCGTCAATGTCTAATTCGTTTAGAACTTTCTTTATTATCTCTCGAATGGATTTTGTAGTTAATCGACTACCCGAAGAGAAATTGCTCTCACTTCGGAATAATGCACCGTCTCGAATCTTATATTTCTGTAAATATGTTTTTAATGCTTTTACTGTTGAGGGATGCAAATGTATAAGCTCTTTATCGTCCTGTCCTTTACCAATAATAAAAGCGGTCTTATCTTTCAGATTAATATCAGCAACATTCAGTCGTGTAATTTCTACTTGTCGCAAACCTTGAAAAATCAGCAGTGATAAAATAGATTTTAAACGCAAATTTTGTAGTGTAGATTCCAGTGTAGAACAATATTCTACTATCTTAGAAATATCTTCATCGCAAAGACCGTCTTTCTTGTGTAGCTTACTTTGCTTAAATCCTCGAACTTTTGTATTAATCTGAAAAGGTAATCTTTGCAAACTATTCAGACCATCAATAAAAATCTTAACGGAAATCAAATACTTATTCTTTGTAGAAATACTTAGTGTGTCGATAGAACTTAAATAACGCTTATATTCTATATAGATATTGAAATTAAGCCCCTGCAGTTTTACAAAATGGATGAAGTGTTTAATTCGGGTGAGGTATTCTTTCCGTGTGTTTTCGGTAACATCTATACAATCAAAAATACTATTCTTTAATTGCAGTACATCGTCATACTTTACTATCTCCATAGTCTTATTATTTAAATCATACTATGAAGTTACAAAAAAATATTTATATTTGCAATATCTAAATAATTGAATACAAGCTTTTTAAGCTTAATCGAACTAAATGTTTTACCTATGTTTACCCTATCTAAAAGAAAAAACGCTGTAATTTATTCAATTACAACGTTTTATGATATTTTTTCAGTGGTGCCACCAGCACCATAACTTTATAATTCGATATAGTGCAATAAGCTTTATAAATCGTTTGTATAAAAGGGTTAT
>CALYRA010000154.1 GCA_945292135.1 uncultured Dysgonomonas sp. | reverse complement strand
TATTTGAGTCACCAAATATTGAGATTCATCCAATGTATGATCACAAATTAAAAGTTTTGCTTGAGCATTTTCTTCAACAATGACCAATATACGACGCGATACGATAACGTCTATATTACTTTTCAATACATTGATCAATTGGATGGGTTTTTCCAAAACTATATCCTTAGGAACATAAACGACAAATCCATCCTGTACAAACATTGTATTGAACGCTACGACTCCATTATCCTCTACATTTGCTATCTGTCCATAATATTTGTAACAAATATCAGGATGTTTTTCCGCAAATTTTTTCAAACTTCCAACGAAAACACCTTCAGGATATTCCATTTCGGGCAAATGTTCACTACTGAAAACATCATTCAGCATGTAATATAAATAAGTCGCAAGATTGGGTACTTCGCAACGGAAAGCTAAATAGGGGTTATCTTTTATAGGCATACGACTGATATTCATCCCAAAATCAGGAATAAATTCGGTCGCAACATTGGTATATTTATAATCTTCTAACTTATCTGTTGGAAACCCTTTATCCTCAAAAGCTTTGAATGCGACGCCACGTAATTTATTAATAACTGCAGCTGAATTTGCGTCAATCTTATCATGATATTGGGTAAATATATCAATATATTCTTGTTCTATCATTATTGAAATTCTTTTATAATCCAATCATACCCTTTTTCTTCTAATTCAAGCGCTAATTCTGCTCCTGCACTCTTCACAATGCGTCCTTTATATAAAACATGCACTATATCAGGCTTAATATAATCTAATAGACGTTGATAGTGCGTAATAACTATTGTCGCATTATCAGGACGTTTCAACTTATTGACGCCTGACGCCACAATTCGGAGAGCATCTATATCTAATCCTGAGTCTGTCTCGTCGAGAATCGCTAATTTTGGTTCAAGCATAGCCATTTGGAAAATTTCATTGCGCTTCTTTTCACCTCCGGAAAATCCTTCATTTACGGAACGGCTTGCTAAACTACTATCAAGCTCCACAAGTTTTCGCTTCTCTTTCATTAATTTCAAAAAATCACTGGCAGAGATTTGTTCCAAACCTTGATGTTTACGTTTTTCATTTAAAGCGGCGCGCATAAAATTCGTCATACTTACTCCCGGTATTTCAACCGGATATTGAAAACTTAAAAACAATCCTTCTCGAGCACGTTCTTCCGGATCCATTTCTAATAAATCATGTCCACAAAAAGATACTTCGCCACTCGTTATTTCATAATTAGGATTTCCAACTAAAACAGAAGCCAAAGTACTTTTGCCGGCACCATTTGGTCCCATAATAGCATGAACCTCTCCTTCATTAACAACGAGATTAAGTCCTTTAAGTATTTCCTTGCCTTCTACATTTGCATGTAAATCTTTTATATCTAATATATTAGTCATTTTTAATTATTATTTTTTTGTCCTCGTATCAAAAATAACACGAAGAAAGCTACTAAAGTTTAAAAAATGATATGACATTTAAACGCAAAATTAATAAATAAAAAAGGAATAGCAGCATATCAGAAGCTATTCCTTTATTCTTTCTATTTATAGCGGATTTACATTATTTATTTTCTTAAAAATAATTTTTGTCCTTTACTCAATATCATATATTATTCCAATTGTTATCCTGAATAAAACATTAAAATTATGGGTAAATTTTTTAACGATGGACGCCACGGAAAAAATAAAAGATTTTGAACAATTAAATAACAGCGAATTTCAACCAGACTTATCATCTTAAATTTTCATTCATTATACGCTACGTATTAAAGTTAAATGATTACAGATTATATCCTTTTTTAAGGCATTTTCAAATGCTTTAATCAAATTAGTTTTTTAATCTTCAAAATATATTATCCATATACCTCTTTACTTGTTAGAATATAAACAATAAGCTGTTTTATGTTCTTATTTTTAAATTCTACATTTACAGCATTATTTATTGGCAAAGAAATATTTCCACAAATCCTATTTTATTTCTTGAAAACTATTTTATCCATCAGCCGAAGTCTATATTTCTTATTCTTATATAAATATTCAGGGGCGACAACATGTGCCAAAGCATCTTTAGCCAATTCTTTATTAATTTCCATAGGAATTAATGTAGTATCATTTTTTACTTTGAATTGTAAAGGTTCCTTATTAGGTTGCAATATAATAATCTGATCTTCAACCCTAAATCCATTAATGTCGTGAAATTGCATGATTGCCCGCCCGGGTACTGAATCCGGCAATGTGAACAAATTGCGTCCGACCATTGGATGTTCCGTTTGTAATCCTAAAAGTCCTAATACAGTGGTTGGTAAATCTATCTGACTACAAAGTTTATCATAGGTAATATCTTGGCGTATATCGGGTCCGATAATCAAAGCCGGTATTCTGAATTTATTTACAGGTACTAAGTTTTTTCCATATGTACGTGTATTATGATCGGCAACAATTAAAAAAATAGTATTCTTGAAATAATCTTCTTTTTTCGCTAATTCAAAAAATTTACCAATTGCAAAATCAGCGTATTTCATTGCATTGTTGACCGTATTCTTAGGTTCTTCGTAAAGTTCGATTCTTCCATCCGGAAATTCGAATGGTTCATGATTAGAAGTCGAGAACATCAAAGAGAAAAATGGCTTATCACCTAAGCTTTTAAAATATTCATTTGCTTTCACTACCAAATCTTCGTCTGAATATCCCCATGTTCCTTTAAATGCATATGTATTGTTATCGCTATCAAAACTACTTTCATCAATTATATTATCTACCCCATTTCCATTGAAAAATGAAGCCATATTATCAAAATTTGCTAAGCCTCCATATATGAAACTTGTATTATAGCCTTTACGCTTCAAGATTTCGGATGATATGGCAAAATCAAATTGTGATCCGCTTAATTTTACAACGCTTTCTGATGGAGAGGGTAAAAAACCTGTCATCACCGCTTCAATACCTCTTACGCTTCGTGTACCGGTACAGTATAGGTTTGTAAATAACGTTCCTTCTTTCGTCAATTTGTCAAATTCAGGTGTTAAAGGCAACCCGCCAAGACTTCCAACGTATTCTGCGCCCAAGCTTTCTTGCAAAAAGATCACTAAATTGTATGAACGCTTTTCCAATGTATCAGGACGTTCAATATGAAGAAAAGGTATATTTTTATCTGTATAATCATTTTCTGATATATCCATATATTTCTTCACTCGCGCATATGCTTCCTCTTCACTCATCTTTCCGTATAATTTTAGAGAGCTTTCTTCGTTTTTCATCGAATAAACAGAAAACATAAGCGTATAAGTCGAATTTAAGCCTAAACTATTTGTCATCTGATCATTCGAAAAAACCGCATTACTAGCATTAACCGGACGACGAGTCGTTAGACTACCTCTTGCTCCCCAAAACAATAAAAATCCGACTATCGGGAAAAGAGCCAAACGTATAAGATAAGGTGATGATTTAGTGTAGAATAGTTTATGCCCCCATTTCACCGCAACAATAATAACTCCTACCAAAACAAGTAAAATAAATACAATTGTTCCGGGACGTGCTTTCATTAGCATTGTCGCAATTTCCTTGGGATATATTAAATATTCCAAGAAAAGTTTATTAGGACGCGTGTCATATTGATCTATAAATTGGGGAGTAGCCAACTCCATAAAAAGAATCAAAATTAGAAAAAAGCAAAAATAAAAATTAAGAAACTTATTTACATATTTAGCAATCTTTTGCGGGGTTAAAACGACAAATAATGCAGGTATAAAAGATAGATAGCACATAAGTATAACATCCATTCTCAAACCGATAGGAAATATATACCAGTAGTTTTCGGTTTGGATTACTCTTTCCTTAAATATAAGGAACAATATTAACCTGCTTAATGTCATGATAAATAAACCTATACAAAAGAAATTGAGTAAAGGTTTGAGAAAAACTACTTTTTGCATCTATGTGTGTATAATTAATTTGTATTTCAATTGTTTGACTATCCAAATAGGCGACAACAGCAATAAAATTACTATTACTTGTTTTTCGGGATATTAAATATCTAATTCGACAAGGATCGGGCAATGATCCGAATATGTAATTTCTTTCAGGATAGAGGCTCCTTTTAGCCGGTGGCGAGCTTCTTCGGTAATTATATGATAATCAATACGCCATCCCAAATTCTTTTGACGTGCATTTGCTCTATAACTCCACCAACTATATTTTTCTGGGGTTTTATCATATTCCCTAAATGTATCTATCAACCCTGAATCAATAAATTCATCAAACCATTGACGTTCTTCGGGTAAAAATCCTGATGATTTTATATGTCTTTCGGGATGATTTATATCAATGGGTTTGTGACAAATATTATAATCTCCGCAAATTAATAATTGAGGACATTCAACACGCAATTTGTTCACAAAATCTTTAAAGAACTCTAAAAATCCCATCTTGAATTCTTGTCTTAAATCACCCATCGATCCTGATGGGATATAAACACATGCAATTGACATATCGCCAAAGTCTACTCTGATAAAACGTCCTTCTTTATCATACAAATCATTTCCCATACCGACTTTTACGTTATCAGGTTTGCGTTTTGTTAAAATGCCAACTCCACTATAACCTTTTTTTTCTGCCAAATGAAAATAATAATGATATCCTAAAGACTGTATTGTTATTAAATCAATCTGATCTTCAGTCGCTTTTATTTCCTGTAAACATAAGACATCGGGTGATTCCTTCTCTAACCATTGATATAATCCTTTATTTACAGCTGCTCTTATTCCATTTACATTATATGATATTATTTTCATGCTTTGATATCTGGCTTTACAAATAGGTTTTTATCCGTTATTTTCAATTTTCTTTACTTTCTTAAATAGGTCTGATGCAAAAACAAAATCATTTAAGGCTTTGTTATCAGAATCCATTATATAATGT
>CALYRA010000153.1 GCA_945292135.1 uncultured Dysgonomonas sp. | reverse complement strand
GTACATCTTCAACAGCTTTCGAATATCCTACAGTTGCCGATGTTGATGGTGATGGACAAGCTGAAATTTTAATAGTAGGTGGATATACTGGTCAACCGGGTGATGGCAGGTTATTTGTTTTCAAAGCCGGACAAGATACGCAAGGAAAATCCACATCATGGGCAAATGCCAGATCGGTATGGAATACGATGGCATACAATCCGCTTTATGTCAATAAAGATTTGACTATACCAAAGGTATTATTGAGTCAGGCTACCAAATTTGCTGGTGATGATGGGATTTTAGGTACTAAAGACGATGTACAACCATACAATAACTTCTTGCAACAGACAACAGCATTGAATAAATATGGTACGCCTTTATGGTTAGCCGGCGACCCAGAGTTTGCAAGTATGCCTCGATACACATATGATAAAGAAAAAGATGAAATGACAATATCCCTTCAATTAGTCAATTATGGAGATATTTCTTTAGATAAACCTTTTTACGTGACTATTTATAAAAACAAAATAGATTTTTCATCACAAAAGCAAACATTTGCTTATAACCAAAATATCGAAAAAAATAAACCTGTAACAATTGATTGTAAATTAACTAATTTCAGTACGCAGTGGAATCCTAACGAAGGTATAATAATCAATCTGAATGACAAGGGCGATAGCTCAAGCAATCAAAACCATCAACTTGTATGCAAACAATCGGATCCGATTACTTATTTTTCCCTTATCCCAACTAATCAGGACGACTGCGCAGATGTGATTGATCGAAAATTAATATGTCTTTTTGCCGGAGCAGGCTATCAGCTTCAATGGCAAATAAGTAAAGATGGAAGTATAAATTGGCAAGATATACCGAATGCCACTAACAGAGAGTATATAACACAACAAAATGATAAAACATCTTATTATAGGGTGAAGGTTACATCCCCGAATGGGCAAAAATTTATTAGTGATGTAATTAAGATACGTATAAGGAGTTGTCTTTTGCCTGTAAATCATAATATAACAACAGTTGGAGCAAATTGAACAGATAAGATTTCTTAGAAAATACATTATTAAAAATGAAGCAGGAGAATAAAAATCCTGCTTCATTTTATTATTAGTGCTATGATTATAATAATTAAAAGGATAATGTATTTTATAAAACGCTGATTCTTATTTTGTGTAAATAAAGATATGATTTTGCGAATAAACTTCCATTCTTATTTGTTTATAATATTTAGTACCTTTGTACGCGGAATAAATAAATAAAATAAATTATGTCTACATATACGGAAGATAACCGTAAGGTTACAACACGACGCCTTCAAGAGATGAAACTCCGAGGCGAAAAAATTTCAATGCTTACCGCCTACGACTTTTCAATGGCAAGCCTAATAGATCAGGCAGGAATGGATGTAATCCTTGTCGGCGATTCGGCTTCGAATGTTATGGTGGGGAACAATACGACTTTACCGATTACGCTTGACGAGATGATATTTATGGCTCGTTCTGTCGTAAATGCTACAAAACGGGCTTTGGTCGTAGTTGATATGCCATTTGGCACTGTAGCGGGAAATCCGCTTAATTCATTGGAAAATGCTATCCGAATGATGAAAGAGACAGGAGCAGACGCCTTAAAAATAGAAGGTGGCGAAGAGATTATAGGAGATATTCGCAAAATTGTAGGCGCTGGAATACCCGTAATGGGACATTTGGGTTTAATGCCGCAATCAATAAATAAATACGGGACTTATAATGTACGCGCGAAAGATTCAGCCGAATCTGACAAATTGAAACGTGATGTAAAGTTGCTCGAATCGGTGGGTTGCTTCGGATTAGTATTGGAGAAAATTCCTACGCAGCTTGCTAAAGAAGTGACAGAAACGACAACAATGCCGACTATTGGTATAGGTGGAGGCAAGTATACCGATGGGCAAGTGCTTGTTATGCAAGATATGTTAGGAATAAATAATAATTTTTCGCCTAAGTTTCTTCGCCGTTACGCCGATCTTCATAAAGTAATAATCGATGCCGTACAACATTATATAAAAGATGTGAAAGAAAATGACTTTCCTAACGAACAAGAGAGTTATTAGCTAAAAAATGAAAGTCTGTATAGCCGAAAAACCAAGTGTGGCACGTGAAATAGCAACTGTATTGGGAGCGACAGCCCGACGCGACGGTTATTTTGAAGGTAATGATTATCAGGTAACATGGACATTCGGTCATTTTTGTTCACTCAAAGAACCACATGAATACACCCCGCAATGGAAATCGTGGTCGCTTTCCGTATTGCCTATGATACCTCCGAGATTCAGCATTAAATTAATCGAAAATGAAGGCGTAAAAAAACAATTCAAGGTCATTGAATCCCTGATAGCAAAAGCAGACGAAGTCATAAATTGTGGCGATGCCGGTCAAGAGGGTGAACTTATTCAGCGATGGGTGATGCAAAAAGCCCAATGCAAATGCCCTGTTAAACGTTTATGGATATCATCGCTTACAGAAGATTCGATACGTGACGGGTTTACCAAATTGCGTGATGAGACAGACTTCAAGAAACTGTATGAAGCAGGTTTGTCACGAGCTATCGGCGACTGGCTTTTAGGCATGAATGCGACACGGTTATATACCATTAAATATGGGCAAAACCGTTCGGTATTATCAATAGGTAGGGTACAAACGCCAACGCTTGCGTTAATAGTAAATCGGCAACTTGAAATTGAAAATTTTGTTCCCGAGCAATATTGGGAATTAAAAACAATATATCGGGAAACAACATTTTCTGCAACAAAGGGACGTTTCAGTAAGAAAGAAGAAGGAGAGAAGTTTTTAGCGGAGATCAGCCAATCTGAATTTGAAGTTACAGATATTTCAAGTAAAAAAGGAGAGGAATCCCCGCCACGATTATTCGACCTCACGGCATTGCAGGTAGAATGTAACAAAAAGTTTTCTTTATCAGCTGAAGATACGCTTAAAACCATACAATCTCTTTATGAGAAGAAACTGACTACTTATCCACGTGTTGATACCACATTTTTGAGTGATGATATATATCCGAAAGTACCATCGATTTTACGTGGACTTACCGGATATGAAGAACTAGTAAAACCTTTGCTGGCGGCGAAAATAAAAAAAACGAAAAAAGTATTCGATAACAATAAGGTTACAGATCACCATGCTATAATACCAACAGGTGTACGACCAAATAATTTGTCGGCTGATGAACGTAAGATTTACGATCTCGTGACCAGACGCTTTATAGCAGCCTTTTATCCCAATTGTCAATTTTCGACTACCACTGTGCTTGGCGAAGTCAACAAAGTAGAATTTAAAGTAACCGGCAAACAGATACTTGATTCTGGATGGCGTGTAGTTTTTGAAAAACAAGCTGACAATAAAGAAGAAGAAGATACGGATAAAAATGATGATGAAGGTATATTGCCTGCATTTGTCAAGGGAGAGAAAGGTCCGCATAATCCGATGCTGAACGAGAAATGGACGCAGCCGCCAAAGTATTATACGGAAGCGACTTTACTCCGTGCTATGGAAACCGCCGGAAAGTTTGTAGACAATGACGAGTTACGAGACGCTTTAAAAGAAAATGGTATTGGTCGTCCTTCTACACGGGCAGCTATCATTGAAACTTTGTTTAAACGTAATTATATACGTAAAGAACGTAAAAACTTATATGCAACAGCAACCGGTGTAGAGTTAATACAGACTATTAAAGAAGAACTTCTTAAATCTGCTGAACTTACTGGTATTTGGGAAAAGAAACTCCGGCAGATAGAAAAGGGAGAATACGAGCCTCGCCAATTTATAACCGAATTGAAAGAAATGTTAATGCAGATTGTTACGAATGTAAAAAAAGAACAAGGCAATTCGATAACAATTATTGATGCTGTTAAACAAGAGTCTAAAAAAGCCGCAAAGAAAACTTCTTCGAGTGAAAAAAAGTCCGGGGTAAAAAAAGAAAACAAACCAAAAGCAAAGAAAAAAACAAAATCCGATAATGACATATTGCTCTGTCCATTATGTAATAAGGGCAGTATAATCAAAGGAAAATCAGCATACGGATGTACGGAGTGGAAAACCGGTTGCATGTTTCGTTTACCGTTTGATGGTAAAGTTGAAAATTTAAGCAATGAAGCTTTGATAGAATACTTGAAAAATGAGAACAAATAAAAAATTCTTTATTCCTATTTATTTTATTCTCTATATAAATACATTTAGTCTAACTACAAAAAATATGTATGAAGTAATGAATAATTGATATTATAAATTAAAAAGCATATAAATCAGAAGATTTATATGCTTTTTTCTATCCATAATTCAATCCGTATTTTCAGTAAATTGAATTATTAACATCTATAAATTAAGCGAATTTAATAATGTATTAAATGACTTTTTTACTAAGGCTTATCTAAATAGTTCCAGATAAGCATCAGGAAGAATCGGCATTGCGCCATGCTGAGTACAAACATATGCGGATACTTCAACGGCTAATTTATGAGCATCGGTAATACGGTCGCCGTGTAGATACGAAGCGACAAATGCTGCTGTAAAAGAATCCCCTGCGCCCACAGTATCAGCAACATGTATTTTAGGAGTAGGTTGATAAGAAGTTTCTTTGGTTGTAAAAACATAACTACCTTCTTCTCCTTTTGTCAGTATGACTACATTCAAATTATAATCTTTCAATAGTTTGATACAGATATCTTGTTCATTATCATCTTTCATATTATACAATTCGGCTACCATTAATACTTCCTCGTCGTTTATTTTCAAAACATTACTTAATTGGAGAGAATCATGTATGATTTCCTTTGTATAAAAATGCTGACGTAGATTGATATCGAATATCTTTAATGAATCTTCAGGCATAGCCTGTATAAATTTTTTTATAGTATCTCTGGATACTTTATTTCTCTGGGCTAAAGATCCGAATGAAACTGTTTGAGTCG
>CALYRA010000152.1 GCA_945292135.1 uncultured Dysgonomonas sp. | reverse complement strand
TGAACTGTATTTTTTACTAAGATTATTCCATTCTGATCCCGACCAAATATAGATACCAATATCATTACCATTAAATTTTAAGCAAGGATTCATATTAAAAACAACAAGTCCTATATGATTTGCATCTTCAGTTTCTTTATCATAATCAGGTCCTCCGGGTTCGAGCTTATATTTATCAGTTGATGAACCTGTTATAAACATGGGATATAATTGATTCAGATCTGTTAAATTCACTCTTGGTAATAAAAGTCCTTTTGTAGAATTGTTACTACCATCATTCTTTTGATCTATTTTAAGATCAAGTAATGCTCCCTTATTAGTTTCAAACCTTGAACCTATCGTCACTTGACTTTTAGTTGGATTAAATATAAAAAAAACAAATAATGTCAGAAATAATAGCTTAGCTATTGATTTATTAAGATTTAGTACCATAAAGAATTGATTTATTAAGATTTATATAAAAGTTTGGATATTATATGCGATTCAATTATTTTTTTTAAATTTGACCAATATTTATATTTTGATTATTTCAAAAGTTTCTTTTATTAAATAGTCCAATATGTTTTAAAATATAATATATTTAAAGCTGGTACCTTAATAACCAAACAATATAATTTTCTTAAAACATGCTTTAATATTAAACAAGAATCTATGACCAATGTTCAAATATTTTTTAAAATTATTAAGACTTAATCATCCAAAATCCATACAGAAAAAAAATGAAAATAAATATTCTTATTTGCGATACTTTTTCAGGATTATTACCTGCGAATATTCCTGACTATCAATCATTATTTTTTAATTTATTTGATGGTTTAACTGAAAATATTGAATATAAAATCTTTAAAACTTTTGAAAAAGAATTAACCAAAAAACTGAACAAAGACGAATTATATATTATTCCCGTAAGTAAATCCTGCGCTTATGAAAACAAAGATTGGATCAGGTTCTTATTTTCTTTCATTCAAGAAATAGACAAAAAGAAAATACCGCTTATTGGTATATGTTTCGGACATCAGATCATAGCCCAAGCACTAGGCGGCAAGGTAGAAAAATCGGATAAAGGTTGGGGAATAGGTGTACGTGAATCCGAATTATTAACAGCTGACGCATTATCCATTTTTCCCGGCAGTAAAATGCAGTTACTATATAACCACAATGATCAGGTAATTGAATTACCTAAGGAAGCAGAATGTTTTGCGACAAGTGATTTTTGCAGATATGAGGGTTTTACAATAGGGAATCACATTCTTACTTTTCAGGGACATCCCGAATATACTAAAGATTATTGTAAATATCTTTTGGAAAACCATGCTAATAATACGGATCAAGCTATAATTGAAAAGGCTTTATTAAGTTTACGTAACATGCAAAACATGGGTAGAATCGCAGCTAAATGGATGTTAGATTTGGTTGAAAAGTAATTAAAGGATTTATAACTTACAGATTTTAAATAAACAAAGTATTTTTATTAATTTTACGCCACAAATTAACAAGGATACTGCATTGAAACTTTCAGATTTACAAGGGATTTTCGAATCTCACAAGAATATTGTAACTACTGCGAATATTCTGCCCAAATACAAAAACATTCACGTAAAAGGCTTACAAGGCTCATCAGACGCCATGTTTGCCGCTTCATTATATCATAAAAGCGATAATTGTTTTCTCTACGTCTTAAATGACGTTGAAAGCGCAGGTTATTTTTATCATGATTTGGTTCAGATATTAGGGAATAATGATGTATTCTTTTTTCCGTCCGCTTATAAACGAGCAATCAAATACGGACAGATTGATAATGCTTCGGAAATTCTTCGTACAGAAGTTTTAGGTAAATTACAAGCCGAATCCAAACACATCATTATTGTCACGCACCCCGATGCTTTAGCCGAAAAAGTGGCTTCTAAAGAAGCATTAGAGCAGAATACATTACATATTTCTGTTGGCAAAGAAATAGACCGAGGGTTTGTTTCTGAAATGTTGGACATGTTCAAATTTGAATATGTTGATTATGTATATGAACCGGGACAATATGCCATTCGTGGAAGTATTATGGACGTATTCTCTTTTTCGAGCGAATACCCTTATCGTATCGACTTTTTTGGTGATGAAGTAAGTACAATCCGCAGTTTTGATATTGAAACTCAACTTTCGAAAGAAAAATTGCATGATGTCCAGATTATTCCTGACATGCAAAAAATAGAATTGGAAAGGGAATCTCTATTGACATTATTACCTGAAAATACAATCACAGGGTTCAAAGATATCCTTTGGGTTGCCGAACGTATAGATGCGGTATATAATGATGCTCCAATCTTGGATAATCCCGAATATGAAGTCAACTTTCAAAAGAAGCTAATAGACAAACCTCATTTTGATACGAAAATAAAGAATTTTACACAACTACATTTCGGTGTAAAGGCTTACGATACTCCGCAAGCAACCGTCGAATTTTCAACAGGCTTACAACCTATATTTCATAAGAATTTTGATATAATCAGTGAAACTTTTAAAGAATACTTAGATAAAGCATATACTATCTATATACTTAGCGATAGCAATAAGCAGCATAAACGTTTAGAAGCTATTTTTGATGATAGAGGCGATGAAATAAAATTTACCCCTGTCGAACAAACTTTATCCAATGGTTTTTATGATGAAACTTTAAAGATCTGCTGTTTTACAGACCATCAGATATTTGACCGCTACCATAAATATAGTCTGAAATCAGATCATGTACGCTCAGGTAAATTTGCTTTATCTCTGAAAGAAATACAGCAATTTCAAATTGGCGATTATGTAGTACACATTGACCATGGCGTAGGGCAATTCGGAGGATTAGTCCGCAGCGATATTAATGGCAAAATGCAGGAGCTTATTAAATTGACATATCTAAATAATGATACGATATTTGTTTCACTACATTCACTGCACAAAATATCCAAGTACAAAGGTAAAGAAGGAGAAGCTCCACGAATAAACAAGCTTGGAACCGGCGCATGGGAACGCATTAAAGATAAAGCTAAATCAAAAGTTAAAGATATAGCTCGTGACTTGATAAAATTATATGCGGAACGTCAACAGCAAAGCGGTTTTAAGTTTTCTCCCGATTCTTTTTTGCAACATGAATTGGAAGCTTCATTTATTTATGAGGATACTCCTGACCAAATGAAAGCTACCGCTGATGTGAAGCAAGATATGGAAAATACAAAGCCAATGGACAGGCTTATTTGCGGCGATGTGGGTTTCGGTAAAACAGAAGTATCAATAAGAGCGGCATTCAAAGCTGTCACTGATAACAAACAGGTAGCTGTTTTAGTCCCTACTACGGTATTAGCTTATCAACATTATCAAACTTTCAAAGAACGTTTAAAAGATTTTCCGTGTCGGGTAGATTATATAAGTCGCGCTCGTACTACAAAGCAAGTCAAAGAAGTACTTAATTATTTGAAAGAAGGGAAAATAGATATTCTGATAGGAACACATCGAATAGTCGGAAAAGATGTTGAATTTAAAGACTTAGGTCTATTGATTATTGATGAAGAACAAAAGTTAGGCGTAGCTATAAAAGAAAAATTAAAACAGACAAAAACAAATGTCGATACGCTGACAATGACGGCTACGCCTATACCTCGTACATTACAGTTCTCTTTGATGGGAGCCAGAGATTTATCTTCTATTACGACTCCCCCACCCAATCGATATCCGATACAGACGGAAGTACATACGTTTGACCCAACGATTATCAGGGAAGCTATTGAATTTGAAATGAGCCGTAATGGGCAAGTTTTCCTTATCAACAATCGCATCAAGAATATTGAAGATATAGCCGAAATTGTACGGAGAGAAGTTCCGGATGCCCGTGTTGTCATAGGACATGGACAAATGGAACCCGCCAAATTGGAAGGAATAATTATGGATTTTATCAACCATGAATATGACGTACTGATAGCAACTTCAATCGTAGAATCGGGTATTGATATTCCTAATGCTAATACAATTATTGTAAACACTGCTCAAAATTTTGGTTTGAGTGACTTACACCAACTTCGTGGCCGCGTAGGACGTAGCAATAAAAAGGCATTTGCTTATTTACTTGCTCCTCCGTTGAGTAGCCTTACGCCCGAAGCAAGAAGACGTTTACAGGCAATTGAAAACTTTTCAGAATTAGGACATGGAATTCATATTGCTATGCAGGATTTGGATATACGTGGAGCAGGTAATATGTTAGGAGCAGAACAAAGCGGATTCATTGCAGATTTAGGTTATGAAGTCTATCAGAAAATATTATCCGAAGCTGTCAACGAGTTGAAAAACGAAGAATTTGCCGATGTGTATCATACCTCTGAGGGTGAAGAGAAAATTGAAGGCGATAATTTCGTCGAAGACGTACAAATTGAGAGTGATTTGGAATTATTATTTCCTGCGACTTATATACCTAATGATTCGGAACGTATTACGTTATATCGTGAATTGGATTCTATGACTCGGGAATTAGATATACAACATTTTACCGAACGTCTTGAGGATAGGTTTGGTAAGATTCCTGCCGAAGGCCGTGAATTAATCAGAGTAGTTCGTTTACGCATGTTGGCTAAATCACTTGGTATAGAAAAGGTGGTATTGAAAAATAAACGAATGAGTTTATTTCTCATTCCTAATAACGATTCACCTTATTACCAATCAAAAGCCTTTGATAAACTTTTGAATTACGTTCAAAAGCATCATCGTAATTGTGAATTAAAAGAGAAAAACAATAAGCGATGGGTAGCTATATCTAATATTGAATCTGTAGAAGGGGCGTGTCAGGTATTAGAGGAAATATCTTCAAATGAAACTCTAAACTCTTAATTAAAATATTTAAAGAAAAGCGCTATATGATATTGATTATCTCTAAATTTTAGTATATCTTAGTTACAACTATTTCATTAATCATCTGAGTTATCTAAAATAGCATTA